>JAOPYH010000514.1 GCA_025964715.1 Streptosporangiaceae bacterium
AGATCTCGCCGACGCCTACGAGCTGGCCGACGACTATGCCGCCGAGCACGTCCAGGTCCTCACGGCGAACCCGCGCGAGGCGCTGGCCAGGATGCGCAACTTCGGTGCGATGTTCCTCGGCGAGCAAACGTGCGTGTCCTACGGGGACAAGGTGATCGGCACCAACCACGTCCTGCCGACGCGCGGCGCCGCCAACTACACCGGCGGACTCTGGGTGGGTAAGTACCTGAAGACGGTGACCTACCAGGAGGTCCGCGATCCGCGGGTCAGTGCCGAGCTCGGGCGGCTGTGCGGCCGAGCCTCGCGGGTGGAGCTCTTCGAGGGTCACGCGCGGTCCGGCGACGTACGGGCGTGGAAGTACGAAGGGGATCCGTTGCCGTGGGCTCCGGGCGCCTGAACTCCGGAGGCGGACATGCAGAACGCGGTCGCGGGACGCACGGCGCTGGTGACGGGGGCGGGGAACGGTCTGGGCCGGGCAATCGCCCTGGCATTGGCCGAGAGCGGCGCACGGGTGGTACTCGTGGGCCGGACCAGAGAGTCGCTGGAAGAGGTGGCCGCCGAGATCGGGCGAGATTCAGTCGTGGCATCCTGCGACACGTCCGACGCTGAGCAGGTCGCAGCGCTCGGTCAGCAGATGGTGGGTGAGCAGGTCTCGATCCTCGTCAACAACGCCGGCATTCCCGGGCCGGTGGCGCCGCTCGTCGACATCGACGTGGACGACTGGGACGAGGTGTTCGCCGTCAACGTCCGCGGCGTGTACCTGATGTGCCGCCAGTTCCTGCCGCCGATGGTCGAGCGCGGGTCCGGCGACGTCTTCAACCTTGAATCGGTGAGCGGCAAACGGCCACTGGCGCGACGCACCCCATACACCGCGTCGAAGATGGCGGTCATCGGCCTCACCACCTCGCTCGCGTACGAAGTCGGTCCGGTCGGCGTCATGGTCAATTCCTTATCTCCTGGCCCGGTCAGCGGGCCCCGGATGGAGCGCAATTTCCGGCTCGAGGCCGAGCGGACCGGTACGACGCGCGCACAGGCGGAGGAAGCGTTCGTGAGCCGGTCCGCGCTGCACCGAATGGTGACAGAGGACGAGGTAGCCGCTGCGGTCGTCGCAATGCTGCACATGCCAGGGCTGTGCGCCGCCGACATAGACCTGTCCGCGGGCATGGTGGCGCGATGATCGTCGATCTTCGAAGGGCGTCCCCGTGATCGGTGTGCGACCGAGCCAGCCTCGGTCGCGCCTTTTAGCGGGTCGACTTCGTTGCCACCGGCGTCCTGAACACGGTGTCCTGCAGGCGACCGAGCAGATCACCGGCCGGACCAGCTGAATGAACGACCCTCGAAACGGTGAGGTAGCCACCTCGTCGGCATCGCCGGCGCGGCGGAGATCGCCTCGGGCCCGGCGGCTGTCCCTACTGGGCCCCGCGTTCATCGCGGCGGTTGCCTACGTTGACCCCGGCAACGTGGCCACCAACATCACCGCGGGCGTTACTTACGGGTATCTACTGGTGTGGGTCGTGGTCCTCGCCAGCGCGATGGCGGTGCTGATCCAATACCTGTCGGCGAAACTCGGGATCGTCACGGGCCACTCCCTGTCCGAGCAACTCGGGACACGACTGAATCGGCCGTGCCGGATCGGCTTCTGGCTGCAGGCGGAGGCGATGGCTGTCGCGACAGACATTGCGGAGGTGGTCGGCGGCGCGCTCGCCCTAGGGATCCTGTTCGACCTGCCGCTCGTCGTGGGCGCTCTCTGCACGGCGGCGGTATCCCTGCTCATCCTCAGGGTGGGAGACGCCCGCGGGCAGCGCGTCCTCGAGCGCGTGATCATGAGCTTCCTTGCGCTCATCGCCGTCGGCTTCACCGCCGGGCTCGTCGTCGACCCCCCAGCAGGCCACGCGCTCGCCAGCGGACTCGTTCCCTCCTTCGCGGGCACAGGGAGCGTTCTTCTTGCCTCGGGGATCATCGGCGCGACTGTCATGCCGCACGTCATCTATCTTCACTCGAGCCTCACGACGCCGCGACTGAACGGTCGAGGGGAGGGATTCGACGTCCCCATGTTGCTTTCGGCGACGAGGTGGGACGTTGCCTGCGCACTTCTCCTCGCAGGCGTGCTCAACGTGTCGCTGCTACTCGTCGCGGCGTCGAGCTTGCACGGCCGGGCCGGGACCGACACACTCCAAGGCGTCCAGGGGCTCATCTCGTCGGAGCTCGGCACGGGGGTAGGTCTCCTCTTCGCCGTCGCGCTGCTTGGCTCGGGCCTCGCGTCGACGTCCGTCGGCAGCGCCGCCGGCGCGGAGGTGATGCGGGGGCTGCTTCGGCTCCGAATCCCTGTGCTCGTGCGCCGTGTGCTCACCGTGATTCCGGCTATCGTGGTGCTGGCCCTAGGTGCTGAGCCCAGTGCAGCCCTCGTCATGTCACAAGTCGTACTGTCGGTCGGCATTCCGTTCGCGCTGGTGCCGCTGGTGATGCTCACCGCGCGCCGGGACGTCATGGGAGCGTTTGTCAACCACCGCGCAACGACCGGGGCGGCCGCCATCGTCGCGGGCGGCATCATCTTGCTGAACCTTGTTCTGCTGTACCTCACCTTGTTGACCTGAGTCAATCGGTGTCCGCACAGGTGGTTTGACATGCTCCGTCGTGCTACCGCACCCGGTTTACGCCTCTTACCGAGCCGGAGGCAGGCAGCCCCCGTCAAGCGGTTGGTTAGCGCGGGCACCTATTACTACGGGCGTCCTTCCATGAGGGACCAAGCAAGGCGTTACGGGACCTCCGGCGTGGGGGCAAATCTGTTCACTCGACGAGTCGAGTGGGCGCGCGGCCATGCCGCCGTGCCGCGCCGTGCGTCAGCGTTGCTTCTGTCTCGTCGTTCACCATGGTCGCCGGCTGGCGACCGAGTCGGTAGCTGGTCATCACCCGGGCGAACCCCTACCCTAGGGTTAACCGAAGCCTGGGCAACCCGATGCGCTCCGCGCCAGCAGCTGTCAGTCGCTCCGGGCCAATGTCGACGGTCACCGGTCCGACCTGGTAGGGGAGCGGGGGATCAAGAGGTTGGAAGCTCTGCGGATACGGACCGGATGAGCCGGCCATGCCCCCACATGGCGCGCGCCTGCAGCCCTTCGAGCTCAGGGTCTTAACTCTCGACCACGGCTTAAGTTCTCTGTCGCGCGCCCCATCAGCGGCAGCCGCAGCGGGCGGAGCGCCCCTATGAAGACGAGAGACCTGACGCGCCGCAGTCGGGCAGCGCCACGGAACTATCCCACCATTATGGTAAAACGCGAACAACGGTAATCGCGGCAGTCAACCTATTCGGTAGCGTAGGCGGGGGAGTCGCAGTGGCCCTAAAGAAGTCCGATTTGTATAGCTGCTGTGATCGCTAAAGCCGACCGTGAGGTCGAGCTGCTGCAACATCGCTTGATGAAGACTGAGGACTTTCGCCAGAGGATGATGCAGCAACTCGTGACTAACCGCACTGGCCTCGCAGTGGAGGCGGTGGCATGAGCGTCGGCAAGTCGGTCCGACTTTTCCTTGCTGATGGCACGCCGGGCGGCGTACTGACCGCTGAGATTATGAAATGGACGGGACACGTCTTGGCAGCCCCGCGGTCCGACCTGGCCGCGTTGCTGAAGCGCGACGAGACCAGGCGCACCGGCATCTACATCCTGCTTGGCGATGATCCCGACAGCTTCGGCGGCACCTTGGCCTACGTCGGGGAAGGCGATGACGTCGGTAAGCGCCTCTATCAGCACGCCCGGGCAGAAGATCAGGGTGGCAAGGACTTTTGGGAACGGGCGATCGTCCTGACGAGCAAGGACGCCAACCTGACGAAGGCCCACGCCAGATACCTGGAGAGCCGCTTCATCACCTTGGCTCGGGAGGCCAGCCGGGCCAGGCTGACCAACTGCACCGCGCCGCCGCCGGTCGTGCTGCCCGAGGCTGACGTCTCGGACATGGAGTACTTCGTTGAGCAGGCCCTGATCGTGTTGCCGGTGCTCGGCATCAACATCTTTCGCTCAGCCGCGCGCGCCGCCCGGGAGACGCATCAGAGCGGGACCGCTTCCCTCGTCGTGGCCGATCCATCACCGCTGTTCGAGCTGTGCCACTTCAAGGACGGCATCGTCGCCACGGCCCGCGAGGTCGACGGTGAATTCACGGTGCTGGAGGGGTCGCATGCACAGCCGCGCTGGACAGGCAGCCATGCCGGCTACCAGGCGCTGCGCGACAGTCTGGAACGCGCCGGCACGCTCGTCCCGGCCGGTCCGGCGATGTCTTTCGCCCACGATCAAGTCTTCGCCAGCCCCAGCGCGGCGGCCGCCATTGTCTTCGGCCGCACCGCCAATGGGCGGGCCGATTGGAAGGTCAAGGGTTCAGGTCTCAGCTACGGCGCATGGCAGACGCGCGGCATCGACCAGGAGGTCGCACAGGTGAGCGCATGAGCGACGTCGGCCAACCAGAGCGCGACACCCAGTAGCGGGTCGTCGACCTGTTCAGCTCGACCCTCGGCTACCGCTCCCTCGGCAACTGGCAGTAGCGCCCCGGCAACGCCAACTTCGAGCTGGAACTGCTGAGGGCGGAACCTTTGCGTCCGACTACGACGACAACCTCGTCGACCGGACGCTCGACAAGCTGACCAGCGACGCCCGCCTCGTCGGCGGCCGCGACGTCTCTGGCAGCCCCCGCCAACCCGTTGGGCAGCGCGGCTACCTATTACTTGGGACCGGCCACGAACTTCATGTGCCGGAGACGAACCATAGAGGTCAGGACCTTGGCAAGAGGTTGGGCACCAAGGAGGGTCAGCGTGGACCGCGCCGACGATGGTCAGATGTCGTATGCGCAGATCCGGATTGGTTCGACGGGAACCACCGCGTCGGGGTTGGGACCAGCCGGTCGCGCTGGCGTCTGGTCACGCCACCGGACGTCGACGTGCGCGCTTCAGATCTCCGGCTCTCAGGCCGGACCGTGTCGTCGTCCGTGCCGAAACCCAGAGTTCACCTTCTCCCGTAGCATTCGCCGGAACGGCTCCAGTCCCCGGCCCGGGGAACGAAGGATCGGATGCCCGCACGCCAAAGCTCGTGAGCAAGGTCCGAGCGACCCATTCGTTGGGGGGTCTGGATGAGAAGCGTTGCCAACGACGACGAGTTCTCCATCCTGCTCGACAGGCACGGCGTGGTCTCGTCCGTCGAGGCTGGTCGGGCGGACGCGGTGCCGCTCGGGCTGCTGCAGGCGGGAGCGACGCTCGTCAGTGCCTCGGAGGAGTCGCGCAGCCGGTTCGTCTGGGTGGGCGACTCCCGCACCGAGCTGTACCTGGTGGCCGTCGACGTGACGACGACCGGCGGCGCCCGCTCGGCCATGGTCGCCGGACGGCAGATCTACCAGTTGCCCTTCGGCATGACGCTCAGGGAACTCGACGTCCTCACCCTGGTGGCGAGCGGGACGACCAACGCTGACATCGCGACGCGGCTGTCCTTAAGCATCCGAACCGTCACCACCCACGTGGACCGCATCATGCGCAAACTGCGTGTGACCAGCCGCACCTCCGCCGCGGTGATCGCGGTCGAGGAGGGCCTGCTGCGGGTCCCCTTCCCGGGCGGCGACGAGGGGTTCGAGGCTCTGAAGCTGGGCCGAGACCTGTCGGGCAGGACGACGATCGAGCGAGCGGCCGCTCGACTGGAGCCGGTCCGGATCATCCGCCAACCCTTGGTCATCGGCGCAGCGCTGCCGCTCCGGGGCTTCGCCGCCGCCGACGGCGTGGAGATGGCCCAGGCAACCCGGCTGGCCGTCGAGGAAATCAACGCCCGCGGCGGCATCGACGGCCGGCTGCTGTCCATGGAGGTCATCGACGTCGACATCCTCGACGCCGAGAGCGTCCGGCGGACCTTCACCGAGCTCGCCGAGCGGGACGTCGACGTCCTTGCCTCCGGCTATCTCAGCACGCACCAGGAGCTAGCGCACGAAATTGCTGCGGACACCGGCATCCCGTACCTGCACGCGGCGACGCTGAACGCCATGGAGCAGCGGGTGCTCTCCGACCCGTCGCGGTACTCGCGCGTGTTCCAGGTCTGCCCCAGCGATGTCAACTACGCCCCGCGGTACGTCCAGCAGATGACGACCTTGCGGGACGAGGGGGTGTGGGCGCCCAGCTCGAACCGGTTGGCCGTCGTGCTCAGCCCCTGGGTGCTGGGCGCCCCCTCGGGGCCGTCAGATCTCGGGGTCGCCGAGGCGGCCCGGCTGGCCGACGCGAACGGCTGGTCGCTGGAGGTCGTCAAGCCGATGGACGGCAGCCCTCCGACCTGGGCGGGTGTGGCTGAACGGATCGTCCGCACGGAGCCGGCGGCCGTGATGCTCGGGCACTACCTCGTCGACGGCACGATCGCCTTCCTCGCCTCCTTCCTCGCCGGCCCCTCCGACACCCTCGTGTACTCGATCTACGCGCCGAGCGTGCATGCGTTCCGTGAACAGGCCAGCGGCCGGGCCGAGGGGCTGCTGTGGGCGACGGTCACCGGCACCTACTCGGACCCGCTGGCCCGCGTCTTCGCCACGCGCTACCGCAACCGCTTCGGCCAGGCGCCCGGCCGCTCGCACGCGGGCATCGCCTACGACAGGGTCCGGCTGCTGGCCAGCGCATGGTCGCAGGTGGCGAATCCGCGAAACCGGACGTCGGTCGCGGACGAGCTCCGACAGACCGTGCTCCGCGGGGTCAACGGCAGCTACTTCCTCGGCAACGATTCCCAGACTGCGCTGTCCTACGCCAGCCGCGCGGTCGACCCGTCGCTGTCCCAGGCGCACTTGGTCTTCCAGATCCAGGACGGGCGGCAGCGGATCATCGACCCGGCGCCCTACGCCGACGCCGCCTTCCGGGCGCAGCCCTGGCTGGCCCGGACCCGTCAGAGGGCACTACGCCCCTCGGCGTGAGTGTGCCAACCGTTACATCTCGTACGTAGTTCGGACGATCCGTCGACACCCACCCGCTTCCTAACGTGTTCCGCAGTCCGGCCCACGGACAGCAGTCGAACTGACAGGGAGCACGGATGCCACGGCTCAACGGCAAGGTCGCGATCGTCACGGGGGCAGCCCGCGGCATCGGCCGCGGGATCGCCGAACTGATGGCGGACGAGGGCGCGACGGTTGTGGGCGCCGACGTCCTGGCGTTCGAAGGAGAGACCGGCATGGCACGGACGGCGACTCTGGACGTAGCCGACGAGGCCGCCTGGTCAGCGTTGGTCGCAGGGGTCGTCGCCGATTGGGACCGCGTCGACGTTCTGGTCAACAACGCCGGCATCGCCGACTACGACGTCGTGCACGAGACGTCGCTGGAGGCCTGGGAGCGGGTGATCGACGTTGACCAGACCGGGGTCTTCCTCGGGATGAAGAGCGTGATCCCGCACATGCGACGGGCCGGCACGGGCTCGATCGTCAACATCTCCTCGATTTGCGGCGCCGTCGCCGTGCCCGGCATCACGGCGTACCACGCGGCCAAGGGAGCTGTCCGCACGCTCACCAAGAACGCCGCGGTCAGCTATGCCGCCGACGGGATCCGGGCCAACGCCATCCTTCCCGGCTGGATCCGCACCCCGATGACCGAGGGGCAGACCGACGAGGTCAACGACCGCTACACCGAGGCCACCCCGATTCCCCGGGCCGGGAGGCCCGAGGACGTGGCCTGGGCCGCGATCTTCCTCGCCTCCGACGAGTCGGCGTTCGTCACGGGCATCGACCTCCCCGTGGACGGCGGGTACCTGGCCCGATGAACGGCATCCGTAGCAGACAGCGCCTGACCGGCAAGGTCGCCCTCGTCACCGGGGCGGCGATGGGCATCGGCCGGGCGGTGGCCCGGACCTTCGCCGACGAGGGGGCATGGGTGGTCGCCGTGGACGTCGCCCCGTTCGACCGTCCCTACCCGCTCGTCGAACAGCGCCATCTCGACGTCACCGACGAGGGCGCCTGGGCAGGTCTGCTGATCCAGGTGCTCGGCCGTTACGGGCGCGTCGACGTCCTCGCCAACGTGGCTGGCGTGATCGGCTACGACGCCATCGAGGAGCTCGACCTCGCCGAGTGGCGCCGGATCATCGGCGTCGACCAGACCGGGGTCTTCCTGGGCATGCGCGCGGTCCTGCCGTCGATGCTCGTCGCGGGATCCGGGTCGATCATCAACTTCTCCTCCGACTGGGGAGTCGTCGGCGGCGTCGGCGTCACCGCCTACAACGCGGCCAAGGGTGCGGTCGGATCCATGTCCCGCAACGCCGCCGTGACCTACGCCGGCAACGGCATCCGGGTGAACGCGGTGGTCCCCGGGTGGATCAGCACGCCGCTGACCGACCGGCAGCCGGCCGACGCCAACGCGCGGGTCATCGGTTCCACGCCCGTCGGACACGGGGGAGAGCCCCGCGACATCGCCCTCGCCTGCGTCTACCTGGCCTCGGACGAGTCGACGTTCGTCACCGGGACCGACTTCGTCGTCGACGGCGGCTTCCTCGCCACCTGACTGACCTCCGCCTCACTCCCTACGACCCCTTCCGAGAGGATCCCCATGTCACTGAACCTCCCCAACGGCAAGACGCTGGCCGTCAGCATCGGTGCTGACTTCGACGCGCACAGCGTCTGGATGGGCACCTTCGGGCTGTCGAGCCCGAGCTATCTGTCCCGCGGCGAGTTCGGCGCCGAGGTCGGGGTGCCCCGGCTGCTGGAGCTGTTCTCCCGGTACGACATCACGACGACGTGGTGCACGCCCGCGCACACGATGCAGACGTTCACCCAGCAGTTCGAGACCGTGCTCGAGGCCGGCCACGAGATCGCCGCGCACGGCTGCTGGCACGAGCCGGTCACAAAGCTAGAAGGCGACCAGGAGCGGCGGCTCATGGAGAAGACGCTCGAGGTGCACCAGAAGTACGTGGGCAAGCGCCCCCGCGGCTACCGGTCCCCGGCCTGGGACTTTACCGAGGAGACCCTCGGGCTGCTCGAGGAGTTCGGGTTCGAGTGGGATTCCTCCCTCATGGGCCGGGACTTCGAGCCGTACCACCCCCGACCGGTCACCGTGGGCTGGGAGGAGGGCAGCACGTTCGGCCCCGCGAGCCCCCTCCTGGAGTTCCCCGTCTCCTGGTTCCTCGACGACTTCCCGGTCGCGGAGTACATCCCCGGCTCGAGCCCTGGTCTCGGTTCCAGCGAGGTCATGTTCCAGCGGTTCAAGGACCACTTCGACTACGCCTACCAGCACGTCTCCGGCGGCGTCCTGTCGCTCACGGTGCACCCGCAGACCATCGGCCGGGCCCACCACATGATCGGTTTCGAGCGGCTCGTCGAGTACATGGCCTCGTTCCCCGGCACCTGGTTCGCCCCGCTCAGCGACATCTACGACACTTGGGGCGAGGAGTGAGTCGCCCGTCGGCCGTATCCGCGCTACTCCCTCCCGCCACGCCAGAAAGAGACCCCTCCATGAAGCGAGTCACCCTGCGCGCCGCCGCAGCCGCGATCGCCGCGGCAGCGCTGTTGCTCACCGGCTGCACGACGGCCAGTTCGCAGTCCGCCAGCTCCGGCGGAGCGGGCGGGACCACGGCCGGCCAGCCCGCGGCCTCGGTGAAGTCCGTCAAGGACCTTAAGATCGCCTACTTCTCTGCCGGGAGTAGCAACCAGTACCTGCAGGCCGCCATCGACGAGGCGCACAAGTTTGCCACCGAGAACGGCGTCCAGCTCGACGTCTTCGACGGCCAGTTCGACGCCCAGACGCAGTTCGACCAGATGCAGACCGCACTGACCAGCGGGAAGTACAACGCCTTCGTCGTAGAGCCGAACGACGGGAACCTCGTCTGCAACATGCTGACGAAGGACGCGCCCGCGGCCAAGATCATGGTGAGCGTCTTCAATCTCCCCATCTGCGGCCGCGCCTCGAACCTCGGGGAGGCCACCTGGCAGCCCGGCACCCTCACCTACGTGGGTGGGCAGACGCTCGACGTCTACCAGGACTGGATGAAGCAGCTCGAGAAGGCGTACCCGAACGGCGGGAAGGTCGCGCTCATCTCCGGTCCAGACCTCAATGCCAACACCATCTGCTTCTTCCAGGCGGCCAAGGACCTCAAACAGCACGGATTCCAGATCGTCGCCCAGCAGACGACCGACTACACCACTCCGAAGGCCTTCCAGGCCGCCCAGACGATCGTCCAGGCGCACCCCGACCTCAACGTCATCATGTCGAACTTTTCCGGGATGACTCGCGGCGTCGTCCAGGCGACCGGCGGCACCCATGTAGCCGTCTACGACTTCGGTGGCGACCAGTGGGCCCTCGACAACGTCAAGTCCGGAGCCCTGGCTAGCACCATCGTCATGCTGCCGCGTCAGGAGACCCGGGAGGCCCTGCAGGCCGTCGTCGGCCGAGTCAAGGGCGACGACGTGCCGAAGTTCGTCAACCTGGCTCAGAGCGACAAGCTGCCGAACGGCTCACCGTTCGTCACGCCCGACAACGTCGGCCAGTACACCGCCGAGTACTGACCACCGGCGGCCGGTCGCCCGGGCGGAGTTCCGCCCGGGCGACCGAGATCCGCTGGACGACGGCCGGCAACCCACCCATGAGCACGATCCCTCAGGAGTCCGACGTGGCGACAGCTGCAGTCCCCGCCATCGAGTGCGTGGGCGCGTCCAAGAAGTTCTCCGGCAAGTACGCCGTGCACGGGGCGGACCTGGTCGTCCAGGCCGGGACCATCCACGCCCTCGTGGGCGAGAACGGTGCCGGGAAGTCGACCCTGCTCGGCATGATCAGCGGGCGCCTGGCGGCTGACGAGGGCACCCTTCGGGTCTTCGGCGACGAGTTGCAGTCCTCGAGCCCGCGAGATGCGCGGAAGCACGGGCTCGTCGTCGTGTACCAGGAGCTGACGATGGTGCCGGCCTTCACAGCGGCCCAGAACGTCTTCCTCGGTCAGCTCGCCTCGAAGAGCGGCATGACCCTCGACCGCACCATGCGCCAGCGGTATCTGGAGCTGTGCCGCGAGTTCGACGTGCACATCGACCCCGACGTGCCGGTCCGCGACCTGTCGGTGTCCCAGCAGCAGATTGTCGAGATCATGCGCGGAGTCCAGGCGAAGGGCCGCGTTCTCATGCTCGACGAGCCGAGCGCCGCGCTCGCCGAGCACGAGCGGGAAGTGCTCTACCGGATCCTCAACCGGCTTCGTGACGGCGGTACGACGATCGTCTTTGTCAGTCACAACCTCGACGAGGTCCTCGCGCTATCCGACCGGATCACGGTCATGCGGGACAGCCGGGTCGTGGTTTCCGGGCCGCGCAGCGAGTGGCCGACCAAGCAGTCCATCGTTCAGCGGATGGTCGGCAAAGAAGTGGTCATCGAGAAGCGCACCGAGCGGCACTCGCTGGGCGAGGAGTCGATCGCCGTGCGCGACGTGAGCCTCCCGGGAGTGCTCGAGGGCATCTCTGTGACTGCCCGCGCCGGGGAGATCGTCGGGTTGTGGGGCCTGGTGGGGTCGGGGCGGACCACTTTCTTCCGCTCCTTGTGCGGCCTCGAACACCGCTCCCGCGGCTCGCTCGCGCTCGGCGGCGCTATCCGGCCGTGGCCGCGGTCCATGCGCTCAGCCGTCGCCTCGGGCATCGTGATGGTGCCCGAGAGCCGACGGCAGGCGCTGGTCATGGGGATGGACTCGGTCGCCAACTACTGGCTCGGCAGGCGCAGCCCCGGACGCGGATGGCTTTCCCCTCGCCGCGAGCGCAGCGACGTCGTCCGGGACTCCGCTTTCTTCGGGTTCAACACCAAGCGGGTGCAGGAGTCGGTGCGGACGCTCTCGGGTGGCAATCAGCAGAAGGTGCTGCTGGCCAAGTGGGCCGGTTACCGGCCGAAGGTGTTCCTCATCGACGAGCCGACCCGGGGGATCGACGTCGGGGCCAAGGCGGAGGTCCTCGCCTCGCTGGTAACGCTCGCCAAGGAGGGCGCGACGATCATCGTCACGTCCTCCGAGCTCGAGGAGGTTCTCGCCATCTGCGACCGCCTCCTTGTCTTCTCCCACGGTCGCGTCGTCCACGAGCTGTCCACCCGGGACGGCGAGGCGTCGGTAGAGGAGATCGTTCGATTCGGCTTCGGAGAGAGTGAGGCAGCAGCATGAGCACCATCCACCAGGGCGATGAGAAGACCGCCGAGGAGACGGTCGCGTCGCCGCGGATGTCCGACGGATCGACGGGCCGCGCCGGGGTCGGCTCCTACGTGACGCGTTACAGCATGGTCGGGGTGCTCGTCGTCCTGGTCATCGTGGCGTCGATGCTCTACCCCGGCTTCCTCAACCCGGCCAACCTCGGCAACATCCTTACGCAGAACTCCGCGGTGGGGCTCATCGCCATCGGCATGACGTTCGTGATCATCAGCGGCGGGTTCGACCTGTCCGTCGGAGCCACTTATGCGCTGGGAGCGGTGCTCTTCGCGGGGTTGACGCTCAAGACGGGCTCGATCCTGGTGGCCGCCCTCGGTGCGCTGGCTGCCGGCGTGGTGGTCGGGATAGTCAACGGGACGATCATCTCCCGTCTCGGGATCAACCCGTTCGTCGCGACCCTCGGCACATCGTCCGTGGTCAGCGGCATCGCCTACATCTACTCGAACTCTTCCCCGTTCATTGTCAACGGCGTCCCGCAGTTCCAGGACCTGGCGCTGTCGACCATCGCCGGCATCCGCCTCCCCGTCTGGATCCTCGTCATCGCGTTCGTCCTCGCAGCCGTGCTGCTGGCGAAGACGACCTACGGCCGCAACGTCCACGCTGTGGGGGGCAACTACGAGGCGGCATGGCTGTCGGGTCTGCGGGTGAAGGGACTCAACGCGAGCGTGTACGTGCTCACCGGTGTGCTGGCTGCTCTCGCGGGGATGATGGATGCCTCGCGCCTCGGGGTCGGCCAGGCCGACGTCGGGGGTTCCATTGCTCTGGATGCGATCGCGATCGTTGTCGTCGGCGGTACGTCGCTGCTCGGTGGTGAGGGGGCGATCTGGCGGTCCGCGGTCGGCCTGCTGATCCTGGCGACGCTGACCAACGTGTTCTACAGCCTCAATGTCTCCCAGCACTGGCAGCTGATCGCCAAGGGCTGCATCGTGATCGCGGCCGTGGCCGTCGACGCGGTCATCCGCCAGCGCAAGAACGCCTGACCCGGCCGGCGAGCGGGTTCCCATAACGATGGAGGAGAGCGTGGCGGCACCGGCCGACCAGGAGTACATGCTCGAGGACCTGACCGACGAGGTCGAGATCCTCGTCGACCGTTGGGGCGTGCCGCACATCTACGCGAAGTCCCGCGACGACGTGTACCTCGCCCAGGGGTTCAACGCGGCCCGCGACCGGCTGTTCCAGATCGACCTGTGGCGCCGCCGGGGAAATGGGCTGCTGAGCGAGGTCTTCGGCACCGCGTTCGTGGAGCAGGACCGGGCGAACCGGCTGTTCCGGTACCGCGGCGACATGCGGGCGGAATGGCTGGCCTATGGCACTGCGGTGCGAGGCGTGGTCACGGCCTTCACCCGGGGGATCAACGCCTATGTGCAGTGGGTCCTCGACCACCCCGAACACCTGCCACCCGAGTTCGCGGTTCATGGGTACCGCCCGGCGCCGTGGGACCCCGAGGACGTCGTCCGCTTCCGCACCCACGGCCTGTTCTACAACGTGGAGCACGAGCTGGCCCGCGCCCTGACCCTGCGGGACTGCGGTGCGGAGGTCGAGGAGGTGCGCCGCACCCGGGAGCCGAAGGATCCGCTGGTCCTGCCCGACGGGACGGATCTCGCGCTGCTGTCCGATGAGGTGCTCGGGGTCTACCGCCTCGCCTTCTCCCCGGTGGACTTCAGCGGTGCGCCGCACCCCGGCTCCTGGCAGGAGGGAATCAGCGGTAGCAACAACTGGGTGGTCGCCGGGTCGCGCACGGCAACCGGCCGGCCGATCCTCGCCAATGACCCGCACCGCGCGGTGTCCCTGCCGTCGCTGCGCTACCTCGCGCACCTGGACGCCCCGGGGCTGAGCGTCATCGGCGCCGGCGAACCCGGGCTGCCGGGCATCTCCATCGGGCACAACGGCACGATGGCCTTTGGCCTGACGATCTGGCCGGCCGACCAAGAGGACCTGTACATCTACGAGCTGGACCCCCAGGATCCCGGCCGATACCGGTTCCTCGACGGTTTCGAGGCCTTCACCGTCGAGACCGACGACATCGAGGTCGCGGGTGCCGAGGCGGTCGTCGTCGAGCTGAGGTACACCCGGCACGGCCCGGTCATCCACCACGACCCGGCTCGGGGCTTCGCGGTCGCCGTCCGGGCGGTGTGGCTGGAGCCGGGGATGTCGCCGTACCTGGCGAGCGTCGAGTACCAGGCCGCCGGGAGTGCGGACGAATTCGTCCAGGCGCTCCAGCGGTGGGGGGCCCCGGGCGTGAACCAGATGTACGCCTCCGCTGACGGCGACATCGGGTGGAAGGCCAGCGCGCTGATCCCGCGGCGGGTCGGCTGGGACGGGAGCGTTCCGGTGCCCGGTGACGGGCGGTACGAGTGGGACGGCTTCGCGCTGGCGGACGAGCTCCCGGGCGTGCGCAACCCAGCGTCCGGCTGGTTCGCCACGGCGAACGAGATGAACCTGCCCGACAACCGCAACCCCGCGCTGCCGTTCACCTACGACTGGTACTCCTCGGCACGCTACGAGCGGCTGGCGGACTGGTTGCGCGACGCAGACTCGGTCTCGGTGGAGGACAGCCTGCGCATGCAGTGGGACGCCCTCAGCGTCCACGCCCGGCGGATCTGCCGGTCGCTGGCCCGCATCGACGCCGACCGGGTGCGCGATCGGAAGGTGCTGGAGCGACTGCTCGCGTGGGAGGGGGAGGAGACGACCGACTCCTTTGAGGCGCTCGTGTTCGAGGTGTGGCTGCGCCGGCATCTGCGCCCGTGGCTACTGGAGGAACTGCTCGAGCGAGAAGGAGTGGCGCCCGACCTCCGGGCGACGGCGCGGCGGACCGTGCTACGCGACGAGTCGATGGACTCCGACCTCCGCGGTGACCTGCGGATGCTCGACGGCTGGAACCTGACCGACCCCAAGGTTGCCGTACGGCTGGCCGAGGGAGTCGACCGCTCGCTGCGGGCGGCGCTGCAGGAGATCGAGGAGCTGCTCGGCGCCGACCGGTCGTCTTGGACGTGGGGTCGGTTGCACCACACCCGCCTCGTGAACGCCGCCCTCGCCGGCGCTCGCGACGTCCCACCGGGCTGGGCCGAGATCGGGTCCGCGCCGAGGGCCGGCAGCGGTGACACGGTAGGCAACACCGGCTATGGCCCGGACTTCCGGCAGACCATCGGATCGACGTTCCGGATGGTGATCGACGTGGGGGAGTGGGACTCCAGCCGCGCGATCAACGCACCCGGTCAGTCCGGGGACCCGCGTTCGCCGCACTATGGGGACCTGTTCGGTGCGTGGGCGTCGGGGGAGAGTTTTCCGCTGGTGTACAGCCGGGCGGCGGTCGAGGCGAACGTCGACATTCGGATCCGACTGTGCCCGCCCCGGTGACCGGGGCGTACCCATGACCGTCCGCCGTGGCACGCTGGCCGGGCACACCTACGAGTTCGGCTCGCTGGCCGATCTCCTGGCCAGGGCGACCCCGGCGCGCTCGGGTGACGTGTTGGCCGGGGTGGCCGCGGAGTCGCAGGCGCAGCGGGTCGCCGCGCAGGCGGTGCTCGCCGACGTCCCACTGGCGACCTTCCTCGACGAGCAGGTTGTCGGCTACGACGAGGACGACGTCACCCGGCTGATCCTGGACACCCACGATGCGGCCGCCTTCGCCCCGGTCGCGTCGCTCACGGTGGGGGAGCTGCGCGACCGGCTGCTGTCCTGGGCGGCCGCCGGGGACGAGGCGGCGATCAGCGGTCTGGCGCGGGGGCTGACCCCGGAGATGGTCGCGGGTGTGTCGAAGCTGATGCGCAACGCCGACCTGGTCGCCGTCGCCCGGCGCACCCGGGTGGTCACCGCGCTGCGCAGCACAATCGGGCTGCCCGGCAGGTTGGCGTCCCGGCTGCAGCCCAACCACCCCACCGACGACCCGCTGGGCGTCACCGCGTCGCTGGTCGACGGGCTGCTGCTCGGCTGCGGCGACGCGGTGATCGGGATCAACCCGGCCACCGACTCGCCCGCGCGCACGGTGGCCCTCCTGCGGCTGCTGGACGAGGTCATCGGGCGCTACGCGATCCCCACCCAGTCCTGCGTGCTCGCCCATGTGACCACGACGCTGCGGGCGCTGGAGCAGGGTGCGCCGGTGGACCTGGTCTTCCAGTCCGTCGCGGGGACCCAGGCGGCCAACCGCGGCTTCGGCGTGACGCTGGACCTGCTGGCCGAGGCGCAGGCGGGAGCGCTCGCGCTGGAGCGCGGAACGGTCGGTCGCAACGTCATGTACTTCGAGACCGGGCAGGGCTCGGCGCTGTCGGCCGACGCGCACCGCGGGATCGGCGGGCGGGCGGTCGACCAGCAGACGCTGGAGTGCCGCGCCTACGGCGTCGCCCGGCACTTCGATCCGCTGCTGGTCAACACCGTGGTCGGGTTCATCGGACCGGAGTACCTCTACGACGGCAAGCAGGTGGTCCGGGCCGGGCTGGAGGACCACTTCTGCGGCAAGCTGCTGGGCCTGCCGATGGGTGTGGACGTCTGCTACACCAACCACACCGAGGTCGACGCGGACGACACCGACACGTTGCTCCTGCTGCTCGGCGCGGCGGGTTGCTCGTTCGTCATCGCCGTCCCCGGGTCCGACGACGTGATGCTGCACTACCAGTCGCTGTCGTTCACCGACGTCCTCACCGCCCGGCAGGTGTTGGGGCTGCAGCCGGCGCCGGAGTTCGTCGACTGGCTGGCGCGGATGGACATGCTCGACGACGCCGGCCGGGTCCGCGAGCTGACACCTGAGGCGCCGGCGGCCCGAGCGCTTCTCGCGGCGGCGGCCGGATGAGCGTGCCTGACGCCTGGGACGCCCTGCGGGCCATCACCCGGGCGCGCGTCGCGCTCGGCCGGGCCGGGGACGCATTGCCGACCGCTCGGGAGCTCGAGTTCCGCGCCGCGCACGCCGCCGCCCGCGACGCGGTCCACACGCCCCTGGACGTCGCCGTCGTGCGCGCCGTTCTCGCCGAGGTGACCGGCGGGGGGGCCGACGAGGTGCTTGCGGTCCGGTCCGCCGCGCCGGACCGCGCCACCTACCTGCAGCGGCCGGACTTCGGCCGGCGGCTGGCCGAAGGCACCGACCTGCCTCGGACGGACGCCGACCTCGCGGTCGTGGCCGCCGACGGTCTGGCCCCGCGGGCGGTGCAGCAGCACGCCGCCGGGGTGGTGACGGCGCTGCTCGACCGGCTGCCCGGCTGGTCGATCGCTCCGGTGGTCGTGGCGTCCCAGGCGCGGGTCGCGCTGGGTGACGCGATCGGCGCGGCGCTCGGGGTACGCGCGGTCCTGGTGCTCATCGGCGAGCGGCCGGGGCTGTCGGCCGCGGACTCACTCGGCGCCTACCTCACGTGGGACCCGCGCCCCGGCCGGGTCGACGCCGAGCGCAACTGCATCTCCAACATCCGTCCACCGCACGGGCTCAACTATGGCCACGCTGCGGGCACGATTGTGGCGCTGCTCACTGCGGCCCGCGAGCTCGGTGCGTCGGGCGTGGCACTCAAGGACGAGTCGGGCCTCCCGGCGGGGTGAGCCCGAGGGTCATGTCTCGCCGCAGGTCGCGGGCCCGGCCACGCCCGGCCAGGTCCGGGAGAGAATGGGTTGGGTGCAGCATTCGGCCTGCGCCGACGGGCGAGCGATGGGCACGTAGTGCTTCTGGTCCGAGCGATCCGAGCGGGCATCGGATATCCCGTCCGCGCGCTCTGCGGTGTGTGGGCGCCGCGGGCCGCCGGCGTTGCGGATGTGCTCGCCGAGCAGTCCAAGAAGGTGGTTCCCATGGCGCAGAAGATGCTGGTGGTCGTTGTCGACGACCTCAGCGGTGAGACGCTGGCCGATGATGGTGGCCAGACCGTGAGCTTCGGGTTGGACGGTCAGGCGTACGAGATCGACGTGAGCGACGAGAACGCCGCGCAGCTGCGCCGGGCGGTCCAACCCTACGTCGACGCCGGCCGCCGGGTAAGCCGCCAGTCCGCGCCTCGGGAGTCCGGTCGCGGCGCCCGCGGTGGCCGCGGGTCTGGCCGCGACCACAACACAGCTGCGATTCGCGACTGGGCGCGGGCGCAGGGCCTGCAGGTCTCCGATCGCGGCCGCATCCCGGCCAAGGTGTTGCAGGCCTATGCGGCCCGGTAGTGGCGCGGCTGGGAGACCGATCTGACGGCCGCCGACGCGTGCAGACCGCTCATGTGACATTCGTGCAGACCGCTCATGCGGAATTGTCGGCCAGCGGCACCACATTTTCCGCCGCGCTCACTGCCACAACCCACGACCCCGCCGAACAACCAGAAGCGATGCTCCAATCATCCCCGTAGATCATCGCGACTAAGAGGCCGAGCTGGGCGTCCCGCAGGTCTCTCGCAGCCAGCGGGAGTACTACTAGTGGTCCGTATCTGACGTCGTCTTGTGGTTGCGGTTCCGCGGGTGGGTGGCCTTGGCGATGATCGTGTCGGGGTCGTTGGTCCAGGTGAACGGGGTGCAGCGGTCGTTCCAGGCGTCGATGAACCGGTGAATTGCGGCGATCAGGTCGGCGACGGTGGGGAAGCTGCCGCGGCGCGGGGCCTGGCGGGTGATGATCGAGAAGAACGCCTCGACCAGGTTCAGCCAGGAGCCCGAGGTCGGCGTGAAGTGCAGGTGCACCCGCCGGTGGCGGGTGAGCCAGGCGCGGACCGCGGGGTGTTTGTG
>JAOPYH010000032.1 GCA_025964715.1 Streptosporangiaceae bacterium
TGCCCACCAGGTCGTAGATGTCGTCGAAGCCGACATCCCTCGCGATCATCTTCTGGTAGACCGAGTAATAGTGCTTCGGACGGCCTGTCACGGTGGCCTTCATCTTGGCCTCGCGCAGGTCTCCGGAGACGTGCTCGATCACCGCCTGCAGGTAATCGTCACGCCGCGGCGCGCGCTCGGACACCAGCCGGGCGATCTCGTCGAAGCGTTTGGGGTACATCGTCGCGAACGCGAGATCCTCGAGCTCCCACTTGAGCGTGTTCATGCCCAGGCGGTGGGCCAGCGGAGCGAAGATCTCCAACGTCTCGCGCGCCTTGCGTTCCTGCTTGTGCCGCGGCAGATAACGCAGGGTGCGCATGTTGTGCAGGCGGTCGGCCAGCTTGATGACCAGGACGCGGATGTCGCGGGACATGGCCACGACCATCTTCCGCACGGTCTCGGCCTCGGCCGCGTCGCCGTACTTCACCTTGTCCAGCTTGGTGACGCCGTCGACAAGTGCGGCGATCTCCTCGCCGAAGTCCTGGCGCAGCTCGTCCAGGGTGTAGGCGGTGTCCTCGACGGTGTCGTGCAGGAGCGCCGCGCACAGCGTCTCCTGGTTCATGCCCAGCTCGGCGAGGATCGTCGCGACCGCGAGCGGATGGGTGATGTAGGGGTCGCCGCTCTTGCGCTTCTGGTCCCGGTGATGGTGAGCGGCCACGTCATAGGCCCGCTCGATCAGCCGCAGCTCTGCCTTGGGGTGGGTGTTCCGGACGGTCTTGATCAGAGGTTCGAGTACCGGATTCATAGTGGCACCACGCTGAGCGCCCAGCCGGGCGAGCCGTCGACGGACCACCCGCGCCGCCGACGGCGGTATCGGGGCCGGCGCCGGCCCCGACGAGGGTGCTGATGTGCGTGCGGGCCGTGTGGGCTCGGCTCGCGAACCGGTGACCGTCGGGGCCGCGCCGGACGCGGTCTTTCGCCGCGAGTCCTCGGCCGCGGTCTCCGTCGCCGTCGCGCTCTGTTCCGCGTCGGTCGAGGCCACCTCACCTGGCACGCAGCCTCCCCCTCTGAGCGTGAACCAACCCCGGGCCCGCTGGGCCCGTCAGAAGCGCTGAGCGCGAAGACGGTCCGTCCGGCACGCTCCCGCCGCCAGAGCGGCTCCTCGGTGACGCCAGTGTATCGAGCGCCGATTTCGTACTAGACCGTAACGAGAGCTTGGATGTCCAAATTCCCCAGCCGCGCGCGGCCATCGAGGAAGCCCAGCTCCATCAGCACGGAAAGGCCGACGATATCGCCACCGGCCTTGCGCACCAGGTCAGCGGCTGCCTCGGCCGTGCCTCCCGTGGCCAGCACGTCATCGACGATCACCACGCGCTCGCCGGGCCGGATGCCGTCCCGATGTAGCTCGATCGTCTCGGTGCCGTACTCCAGATCATAGGACTTCTCGTAGGTCTGCCAGGGCAACTTGCCCTTTTTCCGTACCGGCACGAGACCGGCGCCGAAGTGGTAGGCGACCGGTGCGGCGAGGATGAATCCTCGCGCCTCGATGCCCACGACCTTGTCGACGGCGCCACGGCCGTAGTGAGCCACGATCGCGTCGACGACGGCCGCGAAGGCCGTGGGATCGGCCAGCAGCGGCGTGATGTCCTTGAAGACGACGCCCGGCTTCGGATAGTCGGCGATGTCCCGGATCCGGTCCAGGATGAGCTTCTGTACGTCCATGTTGGGGGTTCCGGCCTCTCCGTTACTTCTTGCCACCGCGGTTGCGCCGCGTGCCCCGGACCGGCTGTTGACGCGGGCCCTGCTGCAGGACCTTGCGCTGCGTGGCCGTGCTGACCGCGGCGGCGTCGGTGTCGTCCTCCACGACCTCGGTCATCGTGTCGCTCCCGCCGGCGTTGACGGCCTGAGCGGCCTGCTTCTGACCGCGAGCCTGCCGCTTGGGGCTGGCGCCGCGGGCCGCCAGGCGTGCGCGCAGCTCCTTCATCTTGGGCTCGCGCTCCTTGAAGTCGGCCAGGAGCGGGGTGGCGATGCAGATCGAGGAGTAGGCCCCGGCCAGCATGCCGACGAAGAGGACGAGCGACAGGTCCTTGAGCGTGCCCGCCTGGAGCAGCCCGGCGCCGATGAACAGCAGACCGGCGACCGGGAGCAGCGCGATCACCGTGGTGTTGATCGACCGGACCAGCGTCTGGTTGACCGCCAGGTTGGCCGCCTCGCTGTAGGTCCGGGTGCCGAGCGCGTGGGTGTTCTCCCGGACCTTGTCGAAGACGACCACCGTGTCGTAGAGGGAGTAGCCCAGGATGGTCAGCAGCCCGACCACGGACGCCGGCGTGACCTCGAACTGCACGAGCGAATAGACCCCGATGGTGATCAGGATGTCGTGCGCCAGCGCGATGATCGCCGCGAGCGCCATCTTGGCCTCGAAGGTGATCCACAGATAGACGACCACGAGCAGGACGAAGATGACCAGGCCCTGCAGGGCCTTCTTCGACACGTCCGAGCCCCAGCTCGCCCCCACGGTCTGCACGGCGACGTCGTTGCTGGACTTCAGGCCGTACTTCTGGGCCACCGTCTCCTGCACCTTGGCCGCGGCGGCGGAGTCCAGGCTCTCCGTCTGCACCCGCCAGCCCGTGCTCGTGGACTGCACGATCGGCTCGCCGGCACCGACGCCCGCGTCATGGATGGTGGAGCGGATCTCGGACGTGGTGACGTTCGGCGCCTTGAACTGGAAGACCGAACCGCCCTTGAACTCGATGCCCCGGTTGAGGCCGAGCGTGGCGAGCGACACGATGCTGATCACGAGGATCAGCCCGGAGACGAGGTACCAGAACCTCTGCTTGCCGACGAAGTCGATCGAGACCTCGCCTCGGTAAAGCCGGCCACCGAGGTTACCCAGGCGCGACATCAGGCCTCCTTCGTCACCGGGCGGGCGGTGACCTTGCTCTTGGCGCCGAGGCGGCGGGGGTCGAGACCGGACATCGGGTGGCCCTTACCGAAGAATCGGAAGCGTGCCAGCCAGCTGATCATCGGCTTGGTGAAGAGGAAGACCACCACGACGTCGATCAAGGTCGTGAGGCCCAGCGTGAAGGCGAAGCCCTTCACGCCCCCGATGGAGACCAGGTAGAGCACGGCCGCGGCCAGGAAGGACACCGCGTCGGCCACCAGGATCGTACGGCGGGCGCGTTGCCAGCCACGTTCCACCGCGCTGCGCAGGCTGCGGCCCTCCCGCACCTCATCACGGAGCCGCTCGAAGTAGACGATGAACGAGTCGGCGGTGATGCCGATGGCCACGATGAGACCCGCGATGCCGGCCAGCGACAGCCGGAAGTCGATGTACTTGCCGAGCAGCGACACGCTCTCGTAGGCCAGCAGACCGGCCACCGTCAGGCTGAGGATCGACACCAGGCCGAGCGCGCGGTAGTAGAACAGCGAATACAGCGCCACCAGGGCCATGCCGATCGCGCCGGCCAGCAGACCCGCGTCGAGCTGGTCCTTGCCGAGGGTCGGCGAGACGGTCTCGATCGAGCTCTGCTGGAACTTCAGCGGCAGCGCACCGTACTTCAGCACGCTGGCCAGGTCACTGGCGTACTGCTGGGTGAAGCTCTGCGGCGGCCCGTCGATGCTCGCCCGCCCGCCCATGATGGCGCCCCGGTCGATGCTCGGCGCCGACACGACTGTGCCGTCGAGCACGATCGCGACCTGCCGCTGCGGCGTGCCGGCCGTGGCGTTGGACGCGTCAGTGGTGACCGCACCGAACTCCTTGGCGCCCTGCGGCTTGAAGTTGAGGCTGACCGACCAGCTGACCTGCCCCTGAGCCGGGTCCGGCGGCACCGCGTCCGCCGAGGCGACCTGGCGTCCCTCGACCCGGACCGGGCCGAGGATGTACTTCGCCGAGCCGTCCTGGTCGCATACCGCGACCCACTTGCGCCTGGGGTCGTCGGCTCCGGCCGCCTGCTTGTTGACGCCCGAGCAGTTGAGCTGCTGGAACTGCTTGACCACCGCCGGGTCGATGCCCGCCATGCCCTGCGCGCCCGGGGTGAGGGCGGGCGGAGCCGAGGGGGAGGCCCCCGGCGACGGCGGCGTGGACCCGGACGTGGACTGCTTGGGGGTGGGATTGGGGGTCGGCGCGACGAGCGCGCCGGACAGTGCCCTGCCCCGGGGGGTGGAAGAAGACGAGGGCGTGGCCCCGCCGCTGGCAGCCGGGCTGGGCGTCTTCGCAGACTTGCCGCTCTTGCCGGTCGACGTCGGCGTCGGGCTCGGCGTCGTGGGCGGCGTGGGCTGGGCGCCGGTCGCCTCGGTGGCGAAGACCTGCCGGAACTGCAGCTGGGCCGTCGTGCCGATGAGCTTGACGATCCGCTGCTGCCCCTCGCGGCCGGGCACCTGGATGACGATGACGTTGGCACCCTGCTTGGCCACCTCGGCCTCCGAGACGCCAAGGCCGTTGACCCGGTCCCGCATGATCTGCAGGGCCTGGGCCATCTGCGCCGGGGGCGCCGTCCTGCCGCTCTCGGTGACCGCGGTCAGCGTCACGGTCGTGCCGCCGGCGAGGTCGAGGGCGCGTTTCGGGGACTGCGCCTTCTGCCAGAACATCAGGCCACCCAATGCGGCCATGACGATGAGCAGGGCGATGATCGCCCGTCCCGGCTTTGGCGTGTTGCTGCGCGGCGAGGCCACTGGTCGTCTAACTTCCCGTCTGAACTCGGAGCCGGCTCGGCGTCAGGCCGAGGGCTTGCCCGGAGACTTCTTATCGGACACCTCGGAGCCCTTGGCCTCCTCGGATCCCTTGGCGCCACCGTCCTTGGTCAGGTCGATCGCCTCAGCGGCCGCTGCGGGCTCCTCGGCGATCGCCGGGTCCTCGGGCTCCTCGGCGTCGTCGGGCAGCACCTGCATGACCGACTGCTTCACGAAGCGAGTCTGCACGCCCGGCGCGATCTCGAGGAGCATCCCGTCATCGTCAACGGAAACGACGGTCGCATACATTCCATTGGTGGTGAGCACGCGCGCGCCCGGCCGTACCGTGCTCTGCATCTGCGCCTGCGCACGGCGGCGTTTGGTCTGCGGCCTGATCAGAAAGAAATAGAACGCCGCGACGATGACGACCAACGGCAAGAACTGCACCAGCGGGTTCGTCTGCTGCTGCGCCGCAAGAAAATCTATGTTGCCCTGCACGGGGCATCCTTCCGATGTGGGTGACCCAGCATTTCGCCGGATTTGTCGCACGAGAGACCGGCGACCGGGGAACGTTGACCAAGCCCCGGAGTGTAGCCAAGTCCCGGAGTGTAGAGAGTAAGCGGAACACCGGCAACGACCGACAAGTCGACGCGCCCGTAGTTCCCCAAAAACCCTACTCCGGATCGTCCTCCGGCGCATCGAAGAGTGTGCCCGGAGTGATCACACCGGACGAAGCCGCCGGCGGCGGCGTCAGCCCCATGTGCTCCCACGCCGCCGCCGTGGCCACGCGGCCCCTCGGGGTGCGGGCCAGCAGCCCGCACCGGACCAGGAAGGGCTCCGCGACGACTTCCACGGTCTCCGGCTCCTCTCCCACCGAGACGGCCAGCGTCGACAGCCCCACCGGTCCCCCGCCGAACCTGCGCAGCACCGAGCCCAGCACCGCCCGGTCGAGCCGGTCCAGGCCCCATTCGTCGACCTCGTAGAGGGCGAGCGCCGCGCGCGCGAGGTCCCGCGTGATCACACCGTCGGCCCGTACCTCGGCGTAGTCCCGGACACGACGCAGCAACCGGTTGGCGATGCGGGGCGTGCCGCGGGACCGGCCGGCGATCTCGGCCGCGCTGTCGCCGTCGATGTCCACCCCGAGCAGCCCGGCCGACCTGCGGATGATGATCTCGAGTTCGGCGGGCTCATAAAAGTCCATGTGCGCGACGAAGCCGAACCGGTCCCGCAGCGGTGCGGGCAACAGCCCCGCGCGCGTGGTGGCCCCGACCAGCGTGAAAGGTGAGATGTCGAGGGGGATCGCAGTGGCGCCGGGGCCCTTTCCGACCATGACGTCGACACGGAAGTCCTCCATGGCGACATAGAGCATCTCCACGGCCGGCCGCGCCGTCCGGTGGATTTCGTCCAGGAACAGCACCTCTCCCTCAGCCAGCGTCGACAGCACCGCGGCGAGGTCGCCGGCCCGCTCGATCGCGGGACCCGATGACAGCCGCATGGGCTGCCCCAGCTCCGCAGCGATGATCATCGAAAGTGTGGTCTTGCCGAGCCCGGGGGGACCGCTGAGCATGATGTGGTCCGGTGGCCGCCCGCGCCGGACGGCGCTCTGCAGCACGAGCGAGAGTTGCTCGCGCACCCGCTCCTGGCCGATGAAGTCGTCCAGGCGCTTGGGCCGCAGCGCGGCCTCGATGACCTGCTCCTCACCATCGGCCGCCGGGGACACGACCCTGTCGTGGGTGCTCACCGCCTGACTCCGCACACGCGGCTCATCGGCTGCTCAGCCCCTTGAGGGCGGACTTCAGGAGAGTGGCGACAGGCGGGATCTCCGCACCGTTCAGGTCGGCGGCGACGGCCTCAACGGCCGCGTCGGCCTCCTTGCCGGACCAGCCGAGGTTCACCAGCCCGGCCTGCACCTGATCACGCCACGGCTGTGCGCGGCCCGGGGAACCTGACGCGGCCGTGCCCTCGGGCCCGTTCTGGAGCGGCCCGCCAAGACGGTCCTTGAGCTCCAGGACGATGCGCTGTGCACCCTTCTTTCCGACCCCGGGGACCTTGGTGAGCGCGGTGAGGTCCTCCGTGGCCACGGCCCGGCGCAGCGCGTTGGGCGTGTGCACGGCCAGCATGGCCAGGGCCAGCCGGGGGCCGACCCCGCTGGCGGTCTGCAGCAGCTCGAAGACCGAACGCTCGTCGTCGTCGGTGAAGCCGTACAGCGTGAGCGAGTCCTCCCGTACGACCAGCGACGTGGGGACGTGCGCCTGGTCGCCGACCCGCAGGGTGGCCAGTGTGGCCGGGGTGCAGTGCACCGACAGGCCGACGCCGCCCACCTCCACCACGGCTCCGTCGGGTCCCGCGGCCGCCACGCGGCCGCTGACGAAGGCGATCAACTCCCGGTCCCCCTCTGTGATGTCGTACGGGCGGCGGCCGCGGCCAGCCGGGCCTGTGCGCCGCCTCGCCACACGTGGCAGATGGCGAGCGCCAGCGCGTCGGCGGCGTCGGCCGGCTTGGGCGGGGTGTCCAGCCGCAACAGGCGGGTGACCATCATCGTCACCTGGGCCTTGTCGGCTCGGCCGTTCCCGGAGACCGCGGCCTTGACCTCGCTGGGCGTGTGCAGGGCCACGGGGAGCCCGTGCCGCGCGGCGCAGACGATCGCGACCGCGCCGGCCTGTGCGGTGCCCATGACCGTCCGGACGTTGTGCTGGCTGAAGACCCGTTCCACGGCCACCGCATCAGGCTTCACGGCCTGGATGACGGCCTCGATGCCCTCCTCGATGCCGAGCAGCCGGGTCGCGATGTCCGCGTCCGGGCTGGTGCGGATCACGTCCACGGTGACGAGCTTCAGGGGCATGCCGGGCGAGCCGTCGACCACCCCCACGCCGCATCTGGTCAGCCCGGGGTCGACTCCCAGCACCCGCACGCGGTCCTACCTTTCGATCATTTGTTCGGCACGAGGCTATCGGGCCGCGGCGCCATCGTCTCGCACACGGCCGCGCGTGTCGCGCCGGCCCGGGCCGGGGGCAGGAGGGCGTGGTCAGCCGAGCGCGGCCGGCAGGCCGGTCAGAAGTCGTCGAGGGTGAAGGGCGTCGCGGCGAAAGCGGCGCACAGCCCCGCCGTGCCGGCACCCTCCAGCAGCCCGGAGCGGCGAAGCGTGCTGACCGGCACGCCCGCGAACAGAGCCGCGAGGCCACAGGCCGGCAGCCGGACGGCGGCGGGCTCGTCGGTGCGGGTCAGCGTGCCGCGGCCACCGCTCACCGACAGCCGCCAGGTCCCCGCGTTCGCCGGGCACGACGTGTCGGCCAGGTCCAGGACCAGCTCGGCGGCCACATGGTCGGGGAAGCCACGGGCCGCGACGGCCGCCGGGGCGTCCACGACCCGGAGCATCCAGGAACGGCGGCGGATGTCATCGGCCGAGCGGTCGCGCAGTTGCCACAGCAGCGGGTCCTGCGGGCCGACGCAGGCCCGGACGGTCTCGGCGGTCGAGGATCCGGTGCCGACGACCGACCAGAGCGCCCCGGCCGTCGCCGCCGATCCGGCCACGGCGCGGTCCACGAAGAGCCCGGCTCCGCCGCGGTCCCAGCGGTAGCGCAGGAAGCCGTCCTCGGCGAGATAGGCGTAGGTGTCCGGAGCGGACAGGTCCCACCGGGTGTAGTCGACGCCGCGGTCGAACGGCCCGCTGTCGCGGACCCCCCGGTGGACCCGGGCGAGGACCTCGACGACCTCGGCCGCGTCTCCAGGCCCGGCCCGGCGGACCTTGACGGGGTCGGCGGCGAGACCACGGAGGGCTTCGGTCGGCAAGGTGACCCAGTGCCGGCCCCCGGCGTGCTCGTAGCCCGCCCGCCGGTAGACCGGAGCGGTGGCCGGGTAGAGCACCGACAGCGGGATGCCGCGGGAGGCGATCAGCGCGATCAGTGCTCCCACGAGGCGGGAGCCGACGCCGCGGCCTCGCTCCTCAGGCGCGACGGAGACGGCGGCCACGCCGGCCATCGGGACGGCCCTGCCGTGCCACCACTGTTCCATGGGGTGGTAGCGGCCGGTGGCGATCAGCCGCCCGCCGTCGTAGCAGCCGAGCACCCGCCCGTCCTCGATCGCGCCCTGGTCCAGGGGGGTCGCGCGGGCCCGTTCGGGCGCGGACAGCGGCCCGAAGGCCTGAGCGCTCAGCTCGAACAGCGCGTCGAGGTCTTCCAGAGCGACGTCACGGATCTCCACGGCACATGACCGTACGACAAACGGCCTTCCGCCGGGAAGCCCGACGGTGGCCGGCGGGTCAGTCGATCTTCGCCATGACGTCGTCGGACACGTCGAAGTTGGCGAAGACGTCCTGGACGTCGTCGCTGTCCTCGAGCGCCTCGAGCAGCCGGAACACCTTCTTGGCGCTGTCCTCGTCCAGGGGGACCGTCACGCTCGGCAACCAGTGGACGTCCGCGGACTCGTAGTCGATCCCCGCCTCCTGCAGAGCCGTGCGGACCGTCACCAGGTCACCTGTGTCGGCGACGACCTCGAAGGACTCACCGAGGTCGTTGACCTCCTCGGCTCCCGCGTCCAGGACGGCCATCATGACCTCGTCCTCGGTGGTGTCGTCCTTGCGAACGATCACGACGCCCTTGCGGTTGAAGAGGTAGGACACCGAGCCGGGGTCCGCCATCGAGCCACCGTTGCGGGTCATGGCCGTGCGTACTTCGGAGGCGGCACGGTTGCGGTTGTCGGTCAGGCATTCGACCAGCACGGCCACACCACCGGGGCCATAGCCCTCATAGGT
The DNA here is from genome assembly GCA_025964715.1 of Streptosporangiaceae bacterium. Taxonomy (GTDB): domain Bacteria; phylum Actinomycetota; class Actinomycetes; order Streptosporangiales; family Streptosporangiaceae; genus Actinomadura_C. The sequence continues at coordinate 9,398 of JAOPYH010000032.1, forward strand.
GATGTTCTGCCACTCGGCGCCGCCTGCCTCCTCACCGGCACCCCGCTTGCGCGCGCGTTCGATGTTGTCCAGCGGCACGGAGTTCTTGCGCGCCTTCTGGACGGCGTCGTACAGCGTGGGGTTGCCGTCAGGATCGCCACCGCCGGTGCGGGCCGCGACCTCGATGTTCTTGATCAGCTTGGCGAACAGCTTGCCGCGCTTGGCGTCGATCGCGGCCTTCTTGTGCTTCGTCGTCGCCCACTTGGAATGCCCGCTCACGGCCGTTCCTCCTCGTTGCCGGCGCCGGCGCCGGCGCTCTGCCCGCTTGCCTGGCTCCTGCGGACGATGTCCACGAACAGGGCGTGTACCCGGCGGTCCCCGGTCAGCTCGGGGTGGAAGCTCGTCGCCACCAGGGTGCCCTGGCGGACCGCGACGATCTTACCGTCGGCCGGTCCACC
>JAOPYH010000055.1 GCA_025964715.1 Streptosporangiaceae bacterium
CCCCATCGGCTTTGATCGCGGCCGCGAGCGCCGAAACGTAGTTGAACGCCGCCTCGGCCTCATCAGCCGGCAGATCCCGCCCGGACAGATCCGCGGTCCCATCCGGGTTGTCATACAACTCCACCCGGCGGCCCGCCTCCACAGCCTTGCGACGCTCTTCAAAAGCCTCCGGATCCGCCTCCACAATGGCCCGGCGGACCCGCGCGGCCAGCTGTCGAGCAGTAAGGCCCGGCGCCTCCGGCAACACCAACCCCTCCACCCGCCGCGCCACCGCATCGCTGACGCCGATCACACCATCACAGACAGCCCTGGCCTTATCGATGTCGATACGGCCTTCCGCGAGAGCACGGGCCGTCTCCGGCACCACCCGATCCAACGCCATCGCCAACCCCAGCCGCACAGCCGCCGCCGTACCCGACAACGTCAACGCCACAGACACCTCATCAGCCAGCGCCCGACTCATCTCCACCGACCACGACCCGTAGCCATCCGCATCACGCTGCCGCCGCCGCTCCAACTCCCCAATCGCCGACAACTCCACCGAATCAGCCCACGACGACAACCGCCGAGCCGCCCGCATCAACTCAACAAGACCATGCTCACCAAGCCCCGCCGCAGACACCCCCGAAACAACGGCCGCCAGCTCCGGACCCGGAAGCATCCCGGCGAGCGTCTCGGTCGCCACCTCGGTCGCCACCGGCATCGCGGAACACCTCCCTTCGAAATAGGCCCAGTTTCTTCGAACATTCTAGCGAAGAGACGCGGCGTACAAAAGGAAATGGCTGAACAGAACGCCATTCCAGAATGAGGTGATCTCACCAAGCGTTGAAGGTCGTTTGGAGCGACACGGGTAGATCGTCCATATCGGACGGTGGTGGAAGAAGCGTGGAGTCCCAGGTAGATGGGTTCTCACCACAAGAGCACCATCTACCCGAAGGACTCCACGTGATTTGCCTATGGTGCCACGCTCGACGTATCCCGGGAACTGGTCGCCTATGACGCTTCGCTGCTGGCCGCCCGGCGCCGCGCTCGCGGTACCCGACGGCGCAGCCGAGCACTGAGCTGCGGCAAGCAGGCGCTGTTCGCGCTGGTCTGGTTCCGCAAGCGAGAGGACCTCACCGTGTTGGCCGCGGGGTTCGGGATCAGCCGGGCCACGGCTTACCGGTACCGAGACGAGGCGGTGGCGGTGCTGGCTGTCGAGGCTCCTGAGCTGTCTGACGCCCTGCGACGTGCCCAGCAGGAGGGATGTTCGCACGTCATCCTAGACGGAAAGATCGTCAACACCGACCGGTGCCGCGAGAAGACGATCAGCCGCAAGGGCAAGGTCATCGATGTGTGGTACTCCGGCAAGCGCCACGACTTCGGCGGCAACATCCAGGCGGTGATGCGCCCGGACGGGTTGCCGATCTGGGTCGGACCGGTCGAACCCGGGTCGGTGCACGACCTGACGTGCGCGCAGGATCACGCCCTCGGCGCGCTGTATGCCGCAGCCGCTCAGGGCCTGCCGACCCTGGCCGACCCCGGCTACGACGGCGCCGGCATCGGGATCCACGTCCCGTTCAAGCAGCCCACCGATGGGCGCCGCCTCGGCGTGGACAACCGCACCTACAACAAGTTGCTCCGCGCGATGCGGGCGCTCGGCGAACGCGGCTTCGCCCTGCTGGTGGGCCGCTGGCGCGTCCTGCAGCACATCACCGCCAGTCCCAGCCGCATCGGCGATATCGCGAAAGCCACCCTCGTGCTCACCCAATTCGAGCACGGATATCTACCTCGATAAGATCACCTCATTACGGCAACGGCGTCGACCTCGACAAGCTGGCCCCTGTAGCCAAGCACCGTGACGCCCAGCAAGGTGCTCGGCGCGTCGTGGTCGCCGAACCGGGCGCGCACCACGTTCCAGGCTGTGACGAGGTCCGCCTGGTCAGTGCTCGCAACGTAGACGGCCGTCCGCACGACGTCTGTCAGCACAGCCCCTGCCGCCTGCAGCGCCACCTCAAGATTGTCCATGACCTGCCGGGCCTGCCCGGCGACGTCACCGAGCGCTACAACCCGGTCGTGCTCGTCGATCGGACACGCGCCGGCGGTGTGCACAAGCCGGGCACCGGCGGGAACTACCGAGGCGTAGGCATACGGGACAGCATCGGTCAGGCCGCTGGCACGGATCAGTTCCACAGACATGACGCCGACGATGCCACGTCCGCCGCCCGCCATACCACCGAATTCACGGCAGCATCAGCAATGCGCACGCTGCAGATCGACCGGCCCATCCCTCCGTCGCTAGCCGCGCTCTACGCGGACCATCAGGCCGTCGACCCGATCGCGAAAGCCGCCCTGGTACTCACCCACTTCGAGCACCCAGTACCTGCCTTGTTGAGATCACCCCAATGACCGACCACAACGGTGTCGCCCGGCTGATGCGTTCAGCAAGGCATCGCTGGCTTTATCTGCGCCGGAAAGAGGCACCGCCACGATCCCGGACGAGACGGCGCTGCCGTATTGTGCTCGGACGCAATTCAAGCCGGGGGGAAGCCCAGTTCCTGCTGACCGAGGCCTGCCGGCTCAGCGGAGGGTCGGCTGGAGGACGTCGATCCCGCGGGTGTGATCGGCGACGTAGACGTAGTTCCCGTGCCAGTACGGCGCCCAGGAGAGCGCGTCGTCCGGCCGGAAGTAGGCCACCTGGCGGGGGTTGGTCGGGTCGCTCACATCCAGGAACCGGGTGCCCTGCGAGTAGAACGACTGCGCGAGCACGCCGTCCCGGACCGCGAAGTAGTGCGCCGAGCAGTCGTCGGAGTCAGGACGGCTGCCCTCCTTGCCGGCCGCGCCCCAGGTGCTCAGCGTCTGCAGCCGGAATGGCTTCTGCGGGGTGGAGCGCCAGCCTTCGCCCCCGTACGAGCCCTTCAGTGAGGCGATGACCAGCAGCCCGTCGCCGGCGCAGCCGTCGTTGAAGGTCTCCTCGGTGATATAGAGGATCTGGCCGTCTCCCCACTTCCTCGGGTCCGCGGCCTGGTCCCTGGTGCGCCCCACCGCGCGGTAGCTGTTGTGCATGAAAGACGAGTTCGTCGTGGCCTCGTCGATGCCGCCGCCCGCGTACGGCACCGGATCGAAGGCGGTCGCCCTACGGAAGCGCTTCTTCACCGGGTCGAAGTGCAGGCCGCTTGTGTAGTACCCGCGCACCCCTCCCCGGCCGGAGGCCCACGCCACTCCGCTGGAGTCGATCTGGATGTCGTGCGTGTAGTCGGTCTTGCCGTCGTTGCGTCCGGTGTCGATCGGGGTCTTGAAGACCTTGGGCCGGCGCGGGTCCCGAACGTCGGTCACCCAGACCGGCCGGCCGCCCCAGTCCGCCGGCATCCCGGCGGCCTTGGCCGGCCCGCCGGTCCAGAGGTACTGGCAGTCGTTGACGCAGGAGGTCGTGTGCCCGGCCGGCAGGACCTGGTAGGCGAGCTGCTTCATGGTCTCCGGCTTGGACACGTCGATCACATAGACGCCGGACTCCCCCGTCGAGGTGTTGCCGCCGAACGCCCGCGGGTCCCGGGACAGGTAGATGATCTTGCGCTTGTGGTCGGCGTCGGTGTCCTCGCCCTCCCAGAATCCCGGCAGGTCGAACTGCCCGACGAGCTTCGGGTGCGTCGGGTCGGCGGTGATGTCGAAGGCCTGGAGCCCGTAGCCACCCGAGGCGAACAAGACCGTGCGCTTGCGCGCGCCCTCGCCGTAGTCCATGAAGACCAGGGAGGTCGCGGACTTCGCGCCCGGCGCCGTGCCGACCAGCTTGACCCCCTTGACGGCCTCGGACACCTGGGGCGAGGTCTTTCCCACGTCCCGACGGACGTGATCGGCATGGACGCCCAGAGGCTGCGGGGCCGCCCGCGCCGGCGTCGGGTGAGCGTCCGGACCGGGGCACGCCCAGGCCGTACCGGCCATGACCACCAGGGATGCGGCGACCGCGACGGCGCCGTGCACCGACCGTCTCGTCGTATTGCGGGGGGACATCGGGCCTCCACTCCAGGCGATTCGTCGCCGCGACCAGTGTCAAGGCCGCACAGCGGATGATCACCGGCGATGAGTGCCAAAATCCCGGCTCGGCTGTGTGAGGTCGTGCCTCCGTGGCAGGTGAACGCGGGGCCGTCCCGTCCGCCGTGGCCATGATCTTCCCCGCCCGGCAAAGGTGCCGTACGCTCACCGGCGTCGGCCGGAGCGGGCTCCGCATCGCACGCCACCGGCGCCCACCGCACCGGGGAGGCCCGTGAAGAACACCACGCGCACCGCCGCGCTGATCACGGCCGCCGTGGTCGTCCTGGTGGCGCCCGTGGCCGCCGTGCAGGCGTGGACCCGCCCGCGGGACCCGCGCGTCTCCGTCGGCGCTCCGCCGCCGGCCACGCTGATCCCCGGTGATGTACGTGACGCCACCGGCCGGATGATCGCAGGCGCGGTCTGGACCGGCCTGGTCACCTATGACCCGCGCACCGGTACGGCCGTCAACGCGGCCGCCGAGTCGATCACCAGCGCCGACCGGCGGGTCTGGACCGTACGGCTCCGGGCGGGCGGGCGGTTCCACGACGGCTCTCCCGTGACGGCGAAGTCGTTCGCCGGTGCCTGGACGGCGGTCCTGCGCGAACGCTGGCAGGGCGCCCGGCTGTTCACCGAGGTCGCCCGGGTCAAGGGCGCCGGCCGGGCCGCGCGTACCGGCCGGGTCGACGGGCTCGAGGTCCCCGACGACCGCACCCTGCGCATCACCCTCGACCGCCCGCTCAGCGGGTTCCCCTCGCTGCTGGGCGATCCGGCCTTCCTGCCGCTGCCCGACGCGGTCCTGCGCTCACGGGACTGGCGCTCGTACGGGCGGCTCCCGATGGGCAACGGTCCCTACCGCGTACGGACCCACGATCGACGGGAGATCACACTGGCCCGGGCCGGCGCGGGTCCCAAGGACAGGACCATCGTGGTGAAGGCCATGCCGGACGCCGCCCGGCAGTACGCGGCGGCGCGGGCCGGAGACCTCGACGTGGCCACCGAGGTGCCGCCCGGCCGGCACGGGTCCATGGACGCCGACTTCCGCGCCAGGCATGTGGTCGTGCCCCGGCGCGCGATGACCTATCTGGGCTGCCCCCAGTGGGAGAAGCGCTTCTCCTCCGCGACCGTGCGTCAGGCACTGTCCATGGCCATCGATCGGAGCGCGGTGACCGAAGGGGTCCTCGGCCACCAGGCCTCGCCGGCCGACTCCCTGATCCCGCCCGGGATCGTGCCCGGCCACCGCCAGGGCCAGTGCCGGATGTGCCTGCACGACCCGGCGGCGGCCGCGGCCGCGCTCGCCGACGCCGGAGGGCTCTCCGGTCCCGTCACGCTCTGGTACGACACCGGCTCGGGCGACGGGTCCTGGGTGACCGCCGTCGCGGAACAACTGCGGGCCGCGCTCAGGCTCGACGTACGGCTGAAGTCGCTTCCCGCCTCGGATCTCCGGCAGGCGCTCGCCGACAAGGCCGTCGACGGGCCCTTCGTCCTGCACTCGGCCGCGGACTACCCCAGCCCGGTCGCCGCGCTGGCCCCCCTGCTGAACGCTCCGACCGGCTATCGCGACAGCGACGTCCGCGACCTGATCGACCAGGCCGAAGGATCGGCCGCACCGGAGGACGGCGTCATCACCGCCCGGCTCGCGGAGAACTCACTGCTTCGCGACCTGCCGGCCATCCCCCTGTGGTCCGGTCACGACCACCTGGTCTGGTCCGAGCGGGTGCGCGGCGTCACCACCGACGCCTTCGGCGGGCTCCGCCTCGACCGCCTGACCGTCGGTGAATGACAGTCGCCCGCCGGGGAACGTGGTGCGCGGGAGCTCCCGTCAGTACGTCTGACGCGGCGGCCGGTCACCGTAGGCCGGCGGAGCGTCCTCGTAATAGCCCTCCAGGACTATTCCGAACCGCCGTCGCGGCCGAGGCCGTCCGCGGAGGCGATGTTGGCCAGCCGGACCTCGCCCCGGGCCACGTCGCGGCCGGTGTCATCAGTGATGGCGACCTGCCACAGCTGCTGGGTCCGGCCCCGGTGGACCGGGGTGGCCACGACGCGCAGGAGGCCGGACCTCGCGGCGCGCAGGAAGTTGGTGTGGTTGGCCACGCCGACGACGTGGCCTCTGTCGCCGAACCAGACGGCGGCGCCATAGCTGGCTGCGGTCTCGACCAGGGAGCAGTGCACGCCGCCGTGCAGGATCCCGTAGGGCTGCAACAGATCAGCCGTGATCTCGCAGGTCAGGACCACGCGGTCGGGCGTGAGCTCGACATGCTCGATGCCGAGGACCTTCTCAAAGCCGGCGACGTGTTCGGGCAGTTCCACGGTTCTCCTCGGGTCGGCGTCTAGCACTTGGATATCAGGTCCTGCGTCACATCACGCCAGCAGCCGTCGGCGATCGGCTTCCAGGCCGCGTGCCGGTCCCGGAACAGCGCCGCGGCGCGCGTCCCGCTCCACCCTGACGGGAGCAGCTCCGGCGGCAGGCTGGGGTCGAGGAACGGGAAGCGGCGCCATTCCTGGACCAGCCGGAGCTGCGCGGCGAGCGTCTCCTCCGGGCCGGCCGGCCGGAGCACGCGGGCCTCGGTCAGGAAGTTCTCGTAGGCCAGTTCGATCGCTGCGAGGTCCCACGCCTGACCGGCCACGCGCCGTGCTTCGCCGGTGTCTCCGAGCTCTCCCACGAAAATCGTCGCGGTCTCGGCCACGCCCGCCTGTGCCAGCACCTCCCGTACCCGCGCCTGGCACTCCGGGTGCGGGCTCACCCACACGCCCGGGGAAAGGTTGCCGAGCCCGTTCCACGCCAGGCGCGTCCGCAGCAGGTGCCTGAGCCGGCGGTTGTTCTCCGGAACGCTGGCGAGCGCGACAAGCCAGCGCCGGTCCCAGGTGGCCACCGGAACGCCGAAGCCGTAGATCCGCTCGGCACCCTGCGACAACAGGCGACGGCCCGCCGGGGTCAGCCGCCAGGACGTGCGGCGGCCGTGGCGCTCGGACTCCAGCCAGCCCTCGGTGGCGCTGCGGGCGAGCGCCTGGCGGCTGGACTTCTCCTCCACCCCTACCAGCGCGAGTGCCCGCAGGAACGCCGAGGTCCACACCGGCCGACCGGCCGGAAGGGCGAACTCGCCGAGCACGGTCAGCAGCAGCGACCGTGCGCTCGCAGCACCGATCTCGCGGCGCCGATGGAACTCCGGCTCGGGCCCCGCGCAGGGCTCCATCGCCGCGGTGGCGGGCTCGGACATGTCGCTCCTCGGCTCGATCGAATCCCGCACGCAATAGTCGACAAGTGTATTGACCGCCGATGTCTGTTTGTAGAACATAAGCCTCATGTCAGTGAACTTTGACACCAGCCCCGATCGCTACCGGCACTGGCGGCTGGAGGTCGATGGGCGGACGGCCCGGCTCATCCTCGATGTCGACGAGGAGGGTGGCCTCGTCCCGGGCTATGAGCTCAAGCAGAACAGCTACGACCTCGGCGTGGACATCGAGCTGTACGACGCCGTGCAGCGGCTCCGCTTCGAGCACCCCCGCGTACGGGCGGTCGTCGTCACCAGCGGCAAGGACCGCATGTTCTGCGCGGGCGCGAACATCGGCATGCTCGCCGGCTCGGCTCATTCCTGGAAGGTGAACTTCTGCAAGTTCACCAATGAGACCCGCAACGGGATCGAGGACGCGAGCGCCCATTCCGGCAAGACCTTCATCGCGGCCCTCAACGGCCCGGCCGCCGGCGGTGGCTACGAGGTGGCGCTCGCCTGCGACCAGATAGTCCTGGTGGACGACGGCTCCTCAGCCGTGTCCCTGCCCGAGGTGCCGCTGCTGGGCGTACTGCCGGGTACGGGCGGGCTCACCCGAATGGTCGACAAGCGCCGGGTCCGCCGGGATCTCGCTGACGTGTTCGCCACCAGGACCGAGGGCGTGCGGGGGCAGACCGCCGTCGACTGGGGGCTGGTCGACGCGACGGTGCCGCCGAGCCGATTCCACGACGCCATCGGGGCCCGGGTCGCCGAGGTGCTGGGCGGGCAAGACCGACGGGACGGAGCGGAGGGCATCGAGCTCACGCCGCTGGACCGCACAGTCGGCGAGGACGCGATCCGCTACCCGCACGTCCGGTGCGAGCTCGACGCCGCCACCGGATCGGCCACCATCACCGTGCGAGGACCGTCGGGAGTCCCGGGCGGTGTCGCCGACGTCCAGGGGCAGGGCGCCGGCTTCTGGCTCCTGGCGGTGACCCGGGAGCTGGACGACCTGATCCTGCGGCTGCGCGCGAACGAACTCGAGCTCGGGACCTGGGTTCTGAAGACGGAGGGCGATCCGGGCACCGCCGCGCGGTTCGACGAGTTCATGCTGGCCCACCGCGACCACTGGCTGGTCGAGGAGACCTTGCACTACTACAAGCGCACACTGAAGCGCCTCGACGTCTCCTCGCGCTCGCTGTTCGCCGTCATCGAGCCGGGGAGCTGCTTCACCGGAGCCCTCGCGGAGCTGGCGCTGGCGGCCGACCGGTCCTACCTCCTCGACGGCGTGCGGGAGGAGGACGAGGAGGCGGGACTGGAGCCGGCGACGCTGACGCTCACCGCGATGAACCTCGGCCCGCTGCCGATGGGGAACGGGCTCACCCGGCTGGCGGCCCGCTTCTACGGGCGGGGCGACGCCCTCGAGGCCGCCGTGCAGCTGGAAGGGACGCCACTGGCCGCGCGGGAGGCCGAGGACGCGGGCCTGGTGACCTTCATCCCGGACGACCTCGACTGGGACGAGGAGCTGCGGCTGGCCCTCGAGGAGCGCGCCGCGTTCAGCCCGGACGCGCTGAGCGGCATGGAGGCCAGCCACCGGTTCGCCGGCCCGGAGACCATCGAGACCAAGATCTTCGCGCGGCTCGCCGCCTGGCAGAACTGGATTTTCCAGCGTCCCAACGCCGCCGGGCCCGAGGGCGCGCTGCGCCGCTACGGCTCCGGGCAACGGCCTGTCTTCGACCGGAAGCGAGTGTGACCATGACCAGCACCGTCGACTACAGCGGAAAGATCCCCAACAATGTCGGGCTGGACACAGACCGGCGGCTGCAGCGGGCCCTGGAGTCCTGGCAGCCGAACTTCCTGTCCTGGTGGCGTGACCTGGGGCCGAGGGTCTTCAAGGAGAACGACATCTACCTGCGGACCGCCGTCGCTGTCGGCCGTGCGGGCTGGGCGCACTTCGGCTACGTGAAGATGCCGGAGTACCGGTGGGGCATCTTCCTGGCCGAGCGGGAGGGCGAGCGGACCATCGGTCACGGCGAGCACCGGGGCGAGCCGATGTGGCAGACGGTCCCGGGCGAATACCGCGCCGATCTGCGCAGGCTCATCGTGATCCAGGGCGACACCGAGCCGGCCAGCGTCGAGCAGCAGCGCCACCTCGGCCGCACCGCACCGAGCCTGTACGACCTCCGCAATCTCTTCCAGGTCAACGTCGAGGAGGGCCGCCATCTGTGGGCCATGGTCTACCTCCTGCACGCGCACTTCGGCCGGGACGGCCGGGAGGAGGCGGACATGCTGCTGCGTCGCAACAGCGGCGACCCCGACGCACCGCGCATCCTCGGCGCTTTCAACGAGCCGACGCCGGACTGGCTGGCCTTCTTCATGTTCACCTACTTCACCGACCGGGACGGCAAGTTCCAGCTGGGCACGCTGAAGGAGAGCGCGTTCGACCCGCTGTCGCGGACCTGTGAGTTCATGCTCAAGGAAGAGGCCCACCACATGTTCGTCGGCACCACCGGCGTCCAGCGCGTGGTGGAGCGCACCGCGGCGGTCATGAAGGAGCACGACACCGAGGACGTCCTGCCCTACGGCGCGATCCCGTTCAGCGTCATCCAGAAGTACCTCAACTTCCACTTCTCGGTCTCGATGGACCTGTTCGGCTCCGAGACCAGCACCAACGCGGCGAACTACTTCACCGGCGGGCTCAAGGGCCGCTGGATGGAGCGGCGCCGCAAGGACGATCACCGGCTCCTCGAAGGGGTACGGGACGTACGGACCGTACGCGACGGCGCCCACGCCACCGACGAGGTGGCGGCGCTGTCGGCGCTCAACCTGGACCTGCGGGACGAGTACGTCAACGACTGTGAGCGCGGCGTCAGGCGCTGGAATCGAGCGCTCGAGGAGGCCGGCGTGCCGCAGCGTCTGTCCCTGCCGCACGAGGGCTTCAACCGTCAGGTCGGCACCTACGCCGGGTCCTTCGTCGCCCCCTCCGGTGAGGTGATCGACGAGGCCGCCTGGCACGCCCGGCGGGACCGCTGGCTCCCGACTCCGCGGGACGAGGCGGACGTGGCGGCGCTCATGCGGCCGGTCTACGACCCCGGAGCCTTCGCGGGCTGGATCAGTCCTCCGGCCGTCGGCATCGACGACCGGTCCGCCGACTTCCCCTACGTCCGCATCGGCTGAGGGGCACCGGTCATGACCATGCCTGCCGGGGACAGCGCCTCCAAGGCCTTCAACACCTGTGCCTACCTTCTCGACGCCCGGCTCGCGGAGGGCGAAGGCGACCGGATCGCCGTCACCGGTCCGGCCGGCACTCTTACGTACGCGGAGCTGGCGGACTACGTCTCCGCCCTGGCCGCGGGCCTCCAGCTGCGCGGTGTACGGCCCGAGGAGCGGGTCGTGTTCTTCATGGCCGACGGGCCCGCACTGCTGGGGGCCATCCTGGCGGCCATGCGCCTCGGCGCCGTCGCCGTGCCGGTTTCCACCATGCTGACCGGCCGGGAGCTGGCCGCGCTGCTCCGCGACGCCCGTACCCGCGTCCTGCTGGTCAGCGGCCGGTTCGCGGGCACGGCGCAGGAGGCAGTGGCCGGCGCGCCCGAGCTGCTGCACGTCGTGGTCGACGGCGACGCGCTGTTCACACCTCCTACCGGGGTGCGGGGCCATCGGTTCGACGACCTGGTGCGTGACGGCTCGAGCCTTCGCCTGCCCTACAGCACCTGGGGAGACTCGCCGGCACTGTGGCTCTACACGTCGGGCACCACGGGAGCGCCGAAGGCGGCGATGCACCGGCACGCCAACATCCGCCATGTCATGGAGACCTTCGGCCGGGACGTGCTCGGCATCACGGCCGACGACAGCTGTTTCTCGGTCGCCAAGCTGTTCTTCGCCTACGGCATCGGGAACTCACTGTTCTTCCCGCTCGCGGCCGGGGCCACCACGATCCTCGACCCGGCCCACCCGAGCCCCGCGTCGGTCACCGAGCGCCTCCGGGCCGACCGGCCCACGCTGTTCTTCGCCGTGCCCACCTTTTATGCCGCGTTGTTGTCCGCGGACCTGCCGCGGGAGGCTTTCGCCTCCGTTCGGCTCGCGGTCTCGGCGGGCGAGCCGCTGCCGGCGGAGCTCTACCGGAGATTCACCGACAGATTCGGCGTCGAGCTGATCGACGGCATCGGGACCACCGAGGCGCTGCACATCTTCATCTCCAACCGGCCGGGTGAGGTGCGGCCCGGCACGACCGGACGGGCCGTACCCGGTTATGACCTGCGACTGGTCGACGGCGCCGGCGCGGACGTGCCGCCCGGCTCCCCCGGGGCTCTGCTCGTACGGGGCGAGTCCATCGCCACCGGCTACTGGTGCCGCACGGACATCACCCGCCAGGTCTTCCAGGGCCCGTGGCTGCGTACCGGGGACACCTATGTCGCCGACGCGGACGGCTATTACACCTGCCTGGGCCGTACCGACGACATGCTGAAGGCCGGCGGGATCTGGGTCTCGCCGACGGAGGTCGAGGCAAGGCTGCTGCGGCACCCGGCCGTCGCGCTCGCCGCGGTGGTGGGGGTGCCGGACCGGGACGGGCTGGACAAGCCGGTGGCCTGCGTGGTGCTGGAGGACGGCGCGTCCGCGGACCCGGCCGAGCTGATCGAGTTCTGCCGGGCCGGCCTGGCGTCTTTCAAACGGCCGCGGGAGGTGCTGATCGTCGACCGGCTCCCCATGACGGCCACCGGAAAACTACAGCGCTACGTCGTCCGCGATGTGGCGGCGTCGATGCTGGCCGCGGATGGAGCGGCCGGGACCCACTACGTCCGGGAGGGCTGAGTATGGCGATCTACGCGCTGGGCGACCAGGTGCCCGACATCCACCCCGAGGCCTACGTCCACCCGGACGCGACGGTCATCGGACTGGTGAAGATCCACGCGGCCGCGACGGTGTGGCCCGGTGCCGTCCTGCGCGGCGACTACGGCGCCATCGAGATCGGGACCCATACCTCGATCCAGGACGGCACGGTCCTGCACACGACCGAGCCGTGGCCGACGATCATCGGCGCGGAGTGCGTGGTGGGGCACAACGCGCACCTGGAGGGCTGCGTGGTCGAGGACCGCTGCCTGATCGGATCGGGGTCGGTGGTGCTCAACCGCGTCCGGATCGGCACCGGGAGCGTGGTCGGCGCGGGCGCCGTGGTGACCGAGGACAGCTTCGTGCCCGCCAGGCACACGGCTCTCGGCGTCCCGGCCCGCTGCCGGTCCGGTGGCATCGACCCGGTGTGGCACGAACAGGCCGTCAAGCTGTACGCGGGGAACGGCCGGCGCTATGCCGCGGAACTGCGGCTCGTGGCGCAGCAATGGCCGACGACCTGCCATCCGCTCTCGTCACCGCATGCGGACCCGGATGAAGATCTCTAGTCGCATGAGGAGAGACTGCCTGGCATGACCTGAACGGTCCTACGGTCGGTCCGAAAACGAAGGCGAGACACAGCATGCTGGACGGGCACCTGCTCATCGACGCGCACGTGCACGCGGCGCGGCTGCCCACGCTTCGGCCCGCGTGGCACCAGTGGGCCCAGGACTTCGGCACGGGGCATCGGTGGCAGGACCTCTACGACGCCGAGGGCACCGTCGTGCCGGAACGGCTCGACGCGCACTTCGACAAGGAGGGCGTGGACATCGCCCTGCTCTTCACTGAGTACAGCCCGAAGGCCACCGGCATGCAGGTCATCGAGGACGTCATGCCGATCGTGCACCACAACCCGGTGCGGTTCCGGCCGGTCGCGAACGTGAACCCGCACCTGCACTTCCCCATCGCCGAGGAGGTCGAGCGGCAGCTCGGGCTCGGGGCGGTGGCCCTGAAGCTGCACCCGGTGCACGGCGGATTCAGCGCGTCGGACACCGCGCTCTATCCGGCCTACGAGGTGTGCCGGGCGGCGGGCGTCCCGGTGGTGGTGCACTGCGGGTCGAGCTCTTTCCCCGGAGCGAGCAACAAGTACGCCGATCCCGTCCTGCTCGACGACGTGCTCCGGGACTTCCCCGGCCTTGACATCGTGCTGGCACACGGAGGCCGCGGCTGGTGGTACGACGCCGCGGCCTTCCTGGCGCTGTCGCGGGAGAACGTCTGGATCGAGCTCTCGGGCCTTCCGCCGCGCAAGCTGCCGGATTACTACTCGCGCTATGACTTCGCCAGGCTGGCCCGGCGCTTCATCTTCGGCACCGACTGGCCAGGAGTGCCCGGAGTGGCGCGCAACGCCAGGGCCATCGCCGCGCTCGGCCTGGACGACGAGACGGTGTCACTCGTCCTGGGAGGCAACGCCCTCCGGGTCTACCGAGGTCTCAGGTGATCTCGTAGGCCGCCATCAGGCCGTACGGGCGGCGAAGATCCGGGCGCCCAGCCGCAGGAGCGGTGGCGTGGCGATCACCACCGCGAACAGTCGCAGGCTCTGGACGCTGGAGACCAGCGGAAGGTCGGCATGGGTGGCCACCGCCGTGGCGAGCACCGCGTTGATCCCGCCCGGCGTGGTGGCGAGGTAGGCGTCCATGAGGGGGATCCGCATCGCGGAGGCCAGCGACCAGGACAGTCCCGCGCAGGCGACGCTGACGGCGACGGTCGCCAGGAGCACGGGGACGAAGACGCGCCGGACATGGGCGATGGAACGGCGGGTGAAACGGAGCCCCACTTCGAGCCCGACAGCGAGGAAGACCAGATCCTTGAGGACTCCGCCGGGGGCGAACGGCGGCGCCATTCCGCTCAAGGTCAACGCCGCTGTCAGCACCATGGGGCCGAGCAGGAAGGGAGCGGGCAGCCGGAGCAGCCGCCCTCCCCACATCCCTCCGAGAACGACAGCGATCAGGATGAGCACCGCCACGGGTGAGTCCGGACCGAGGTGCAGGTCCATGACGGCCGGATCGCCGCGGCCCGCGGTGGCGTCCGAGGATTGGTTGGTCATGCGTACGACGAGTGGCGCGGTCACCGCCACGAGGGCGACGCGGAGGTACTGGCTGAAGGCCACCAGACGGGAGTCGGCCTTCAGGTCGTCGGCCGCGGCGACGATCGCCGCCGAGCCCCCCGGGGCCATACCCAGGGTCGCGCTTGAGGCGCTGACCTGCCCCGTACGGGTGAGCGCGTAGGCGCTGAGCAGGCTGAACACCACGGTCCCGACGGTCACCAACAGCAGCGGGCCGATGGAGGGCGCGACCCGGCTGAGCGCCGCCGGGGCGAGGTAACTCCCCATGAGCACCCCGACCATCGCCTGGGAGACGCGGTGGGTCCGGCGGGGGAACCGCACGGGCGCGCGGGTGGAGAGGGCGAACAGGAGCCCTATGAGCAGGGGCGCGAGGAGAAAGGGAGCCGGGACGTCGAGCTTGGCCGCGCCAAAGGCCGCGCCGTAGCAGGCGGCGGTGAGCGCGAGCCCCCGTCCGATAGCCTGCGCCCCGTTTTTCGGGCTCTGCGCCGGGGCCGGGCTGCCCGCGTTCAGCGGGGTGGTGATCGAGTCAGGGGTAGGTCGCGACGTTGGGCGGGACTTTTGCGACGGGGTCATCAAGTGCCTTCGGCATAGGTGTCGAGGTACCCCTTGAACCTCGACCCCAGAGATGACGGCGGTGAGAACTAAGTCCGATAACGGGCTAAATTCCACCGATTCGTGACCCAACTCACTCATATGGGTGCTGTCTGCCTTCCGTGAAATGTCGCGGACGTCCGGAGGCGGCGGCCGCACGTGCGACGGCCGCCTATCCGATAACAGCAGCCGGCTTTTCAACGGCAGGGCGTGAACCGGTGAAATGCCCGTCCGGGGAGACGGTCACTCCCCGCGCCACCACCGCACCAGCGTATTCGCCCGGGGCCGTGGTGCAGCGCTGCCGGATGGCCGCTCCCCGGCGCCGGGGGCCGGCCGGGCAGGGGCCTCCCCCCACATGCGTGCGGCCGATCGCTCGCGCTGCACCGCCACGGGCACTGGTGAGAACCGAACCGGGAGCGAGGTGAGCGCCCGGTGGAAGGGACCCGGCCGCCACGTGAGCTGGTCGGCCGGGACGGCCAGCTCCATGTCCGGCACTCCGTCGAGCAGCTTCTCGATGGCCACGGAGGCGATGAGCCGCGCCGGGCCCTTCGCCGGGCAGGTGTGCGGGCCCGCGCTCCACGCGAGGTGGGCGCGGTTGCCGGCCCGCTCGTCGGCGCTGAGCGAGGGGTCGGTGTTGGCGGCGGCCAGGCTGATGACGATCGGCTGTGCCCTCGGGAGGTGGACGCCGGCGAAATCGACGTCGGTCACCGGGTAGGTGATGGCGAAGTTCGCCAGCGGAGGGTCGGTCCACAGGACCTCGTCCAGCGCGTCCTCCACCGGGAGGTTGCCGCCCGACAGGTCGCCCGCGAACCGGTCGTCGGACAGCAGGAGCCGCAGCCCGTTGGCGATGAGGTTCTGCTCGGGCTCGGTGCCGGCGCCCTGCAGCGTGAGGATCTGGTGCATCACCTCCTCGTCGGTCAGCTGGACGGGATGGGCCATCAGCCAGGAGGGCAGGTCCGCGCCCGGCTTCTCGCGCTTGAGCCTCACCAGCTCCCGCACGGCCTCGTACAACACCTGGTTGGCGTGCGAGGCGTCGACGGTGTCGAAGATCCCGCTCATGCCCTCGACCAGCCGGTCACCGAGGTCCGGAGGGCAGCCGAAGAGCTCGTTGAAGACGAGCAGAGGCAGGCGCCTGGCATAGTCGGCGACCAGGTCAGCCGTCCCGGCCGGGCCGAACTCGCCGAGGAGGGTGTCGGCGCTGCGCTCGACATAGCCGCGCAGGTGGTTCTGGTCCACCCGGGCCATGCTGTCGGTCACCGCCGCCCGGAGCCGGGCGTGGGCGGTCCCGTCGGAGTTCCGGCAGTTCGGCCGGTACATCATGATCGGAAGTACCGGGCAGTCCTTCGGGACGTGTTTCTGCCATTCCCGGGCGTCCTTCACGAAGGTGCCGGGGTCGCGCAGCACTTCGAGCGCCTCGTTGTAGCCGGTCACCAGCGTGGCCGGAACGCCCGGCGCGAGGTCGACCTTCGTGAGGGGGCCGTGCGTGCGCAGCCGGGTATAGACACTCGCGGGGTCCGCGGCGAACTCCGGCCCGTAGAGGGGTACCCGGCCGCGATCGTGCGCCGGGCATCCCGGTGGGGGTCCGGGAGGGAGGTCGGTGAACTCGGAGGTCACGCGCGCTCCCGATCGATGGCGCTGTCGAGCAGATACTGGACCAGAGTGATCAACGCCTTCGTGGAGGACACCGGATCGCGGGCGTCGCAGGTCACCAGGGGCGTGGCCGGGAGCAGGTCCAGGGCCTCGCGGACCTCCGCCTCCGGGAACACCGGCGCGTCGTCGAACTGGTTGACGACGACGGCGTAGCGAAGGCCCTTCTCCTCCAGCAGGCTCATCATCTCGAAAGACCGGTCGAGGCGGCGCGTGTCGGCCAGCACCAGCGCGCCCATAGCTCCGTTGGCCAGGTCGTCCCACAGCTGCTTGAAGCGCCGCTGTCCAGGTGCGCCGAACATGTACAGAACCAGTTCGTCGGTCAGGGTGATGCGGCCGAAGTCCATCGCCACGGTCGTGGTGGTCTTGTCCGGCGCCCCGGCGAGGTCGTCGACGAGGGCACCTGCCTGCGTCATTCGTTCCTCGGTCCGCAACGGCCGGATCTCCGACAGGGTGCCGACGAGCGTGGTCTTACCGACGGCGAAGTGCCCGACGACGAGGATCTTCACGGACGTGTGGACGGAGTCGCGTACGTACAGCTCTTCAGATGCGGGCTCGGAGCCCATCCAGCACCTCCCGGAGCACCTGGCGGCCGGTGAGCCCGTTCGACGGCGTCGCGGCGCGCGTCATGAGGTGGCCGCTGTCCACGAGGTCGGAGAGCAGCACCTTGGTGACGCCGACGGGCTGCTCGAGCCGGGCCGCCACCTCGGCGACCGCGAGCGAGCCCCCGTGGCACAGCTCCATGACCCGGCGCTTCTCCGGGCTCAGCCCGGTCAGGTCGTGGCGGGCGGCGGTCAGCAGCGTGACCAGGTCGAAGATGTTGCGGGACGGATGCGCACGCCCGCCGGTGACGACATGGGGGCGCACCAGCGCCCTTCTGTGCCGGGGCGGGGTCATGCGGCTGTGTCCCCGTCGCGCCGCGGCGGGCTGGACATTTCCTTGCCCAGGCGCTGGACCAGCTCCTGCAGCCGGAAGGACACGGCCTCCATGTCCACCTTCTCGGTGGTGGAGACCGCGAGATAGGCGCCCACGCCGGCGGCCACGAGGAAGACGTAACCGTCGTCGAACTCGGTCACGGTCTGCCGCCACGGGCTCTCGGGAGCGCCGCAGAACTCCACCGTGCTGCGGGCGAGCGACTGCAGGCCCGACATCCCGGCGGCGTGCCGGTCGGCGTCGTCGCGGCTGATGCGCTCGGAGTGCGCCATCAGCAGCCCATCAGCCGAGAACAGGATCGCGTGGCGTGTCTCCGGCATCTTGAGGGCATCGTCCAGCATCCAGCCCAGCTTGTTGGTCACGGCATCGTTCATGCCTGGGGATTCCCTTCGGAGTCAGGTGAAGCGGCGGCACGACCGGATCTGGTGCCGCGTTGCCAGGCGCCCATACCTGCGGCCGTGACCCATGCGGGCCGGCCGGGCATGGTGGCTTTCAGGACGTGCTGCTCGCCGGTCTGGGACTGCTCGCCGATGCGGACGCGCCGTCTTTTGGGGAGGCCCCCGGCGGTCAGGTCGCGCTCCCGGGCGGGCTCGGCCGTCTCCGCCGGTGCCTCGGCGACAGGCGCCGGCTGCCGCGGGTTGCTCTCGATACGGGTGAGCAGCTCCGTCGGCAGGAAGACCACGGCGCGTACGCCGCCGTAGGGCGAGCGGGTGTCCACCGAGACGCTGAAGCCGTACCTGGCGGCCAGGACGCCGACGACGGCGAAGCCGACCTGCGGCGGGTCGCCGAGCCGGTTGATGTCCACGGACTCGCGCCCGGAAAGCAGGCGGGCCGCGCGCTCCATCTCCTCGGTGTCCATGGCGACGCCGGCGTCGTCGATGATGACGGCGAGGCCGTTGTGCACCGACTGGAAGTTCACCTGGACCGAGGTGTTGGGCTGGGAGTGCCGAGCGCCGTTGTCGAGCAGCTCCGCGATCGCGAGCACCAGGGGCTCCACGACCCGGCTGACCACGGCCAGGGTGATCTGGGAGTTGACCTCGATGCGCAGATAGTCGCGGATCCGGGAGGTCGCGCCGCGGACCACGTCGGTGATCGAGGAGTCCGCGCGCTGCTGGCCGGGCCAGGAGCCGCAGAGCACGGCGGTGGCCTGGGCCCGCCGGCCGAGCTGCGCGTTGGCATGGTCGATCCGCAGCAGATCCTCGAGCACGTCGGGGTCGTCGTGCCGCTCCTGCATGTCGGAGATGACCAGCTGCTGTTCGCTGGCGAGGCTCTGCACGGCGCGCATCATGGCCTTCAGGGACGACTTCGCGGACTGGTCGGCGCGGGCCTTGGCCGACTCGACCGAGTCGGCGAACATGCCCATCACGTTCTGCAGATCCTGCTCGTACGCCGTCCCGGCCAGCACGCGGTGCCGGATTCCGGGAACCTCCACCGGCCGCCCGTACAAGGCCTCCACGAGGGCCGGCAGCCGGGACGCGACGAGGTGGCGCAGCTCCTCGTCGCGGAGGTGCCGTTCGGCGTGCAGCTCGGCCTTGCGCCCGCGCAGGCGTGCGGTGATCTGCCGCTCGCGTACCAGGAGGACGGCGAGCGCGATCAGGCCGGCGATCGCGCACCAGAACGCCGTCACCATCATGTGGTCCTCCAGCAGATCCTCGTGGGCATGCAACGGTCCAGCCCGCACCCAAGCCGTAGAGCCTACAGGTACATGATCTTGAAAGTCAGCCTGAGGGTACTAGCAGTGAGGACCCGTGATCAGGGGAAACTCGGGGCCGGCTGGCCGCTGAGCGCTCCCTGGAAGCTCCGCACCCACAACGGCGCGAGGCTGGAGCCGTACTTGTTCACGGGATCGCCGTAGGGCGCCGACGGGTCTCCGGTCCACAGGACCGCTGCCAGGTTCGGGGTGTAGCCCGCGAACACAGCGGTGACCAGGTTCTCGTTGGTCCCCGTCTTACCCGCGGCGTCGCGGCCGGGGATCGTGTTGCCCACCGCGGTGCCCTTGCTCAGGACACCGCGAAGGAGCTGGTTGACCTGGTTGGCGACGCCGGGCGTGACGGCCTGGCGGCAGCCCGCGCTGGGCACGTTGAGCTGGGTGCCCTGGGGACCGGCGATTCCGGTGATGGCCGTCGGGCTGCAGTATCTCCCGGACGCCGCGAATCCGGCGTACGCCGCGGCCTCGTGGATGATGTCGATCTCGTTGCTGCCCAGGGTGAAGGCGGGGACCTGCGCGAGTGGCTTGCCGTTCGGGGCCGTCATGCCGAAGGCGGCCGCCATCTTGGCCACCTTGCACAGGCCGACGGAGCGCTCCAGCTGGGCGAAGTAGGTGTTGGTGGAGTCCCAGGTCGCCGTGGCCATGTCCATGGACCCGCTCTTGGACTTCTCGGCGTTCGCGACGGTCCAGGTGCCGCGTCCGTCACCGCCGCAGGTGCTGAAGCCGCTTATGGTCATGCTCGTCGGCGTGGGATAGGACTGGCTCACCGGATAACCGTCGGCCAGGGCCGCGGCGAGCGTGAAGACCTTGAAGGTCGAGCCGGCCTGGACCCCGTAACCGCCCCCGTGGGCCTGGTCCGCGGCGTAGTTGATGGCGGACAGATGCTTGCCCAGCCCGAACCTACGGCTGATCGCGATCGCGCGGATCTCACCGCTTCCGGGCTTGACCATCGCCTCCATGGTGACCTTGGAGGACGTGCGCGAGCTGCCGGAGTCGACCGCCCGCTGCGCCGCGTCCTGTGCCTGCGGGTCGAGCGTGGTCTTGATGGTGAGCCCGCCGGTGTCGAGCAGGTTCCGGCGGGCGTCGGCCGTCGCGCCGAAGGTGGGGTTGTTGAGGATGTCGTTCTGGACGTACGAGCAGAAGTAGGCGTATCGGACGCCGTCGCAGCCGCCGCCGGGCACCTTGGAGCGCAGCTTCAGCGGCTTGGCCTTGGCGGCCGTGGCCTGCGCCGCGGTGATGTCACGGTGCTGGGCCATCCGGTCGAGCACGGCGTCGCGCCGGCGCAGGGTCACCTCGGGGTGGGCCACCGGGTCGTACTGGTTGGCGTTGTTCACCATCCCGGCGAGCATGGCGGCCTGCGGCAGCGTGAGCTCGGCGGCGTGTACGGAGAAGTAGCGCTGGGCGGCGGCCTCGATCCCGTACGTCTGGTGACCGAAGTAGGCGATGTTGAGGTACTTCGCCAGGATCTCGTTCTTACTGTAGTTCTGCTCGACCCACAGCGCGTAGCGCAGTTCCTGCAGTTTGCGGGAGAACTTCGGCGCGATGGTGCTGTTCTGGGCGTCCTGGGCGTCCTTCAGGGCCGCCTTGGCCTGTGCCTTCGCGGACTTCGTACCGGCGTTGCGCAGCTGGTCCTGGGCCACCGCGACCCGCGTGCCGGCGGTCTCGAAGAGGACGTTCTTGACGTACTGCTGGGTCAGGCTGGAGCCGCCCTGCACCACGCCGCCCGAGGTCTGGTTGCGCACCAGGGCCCGCATGGTCCCCTGGGTGTCCAGCGCGCCGTGCTGGTAGAACCGGTTGTCCTCGATCGCCACGATCGCCTGCCGCATGAGCGGGGCGATCCGATCGAACCGGACATCGGTGCGGTTCTCGTAGTAGAACGAGGCGATCCGGCTACCGTCGGCGGCCAGGATGGTCGACACCTGGGGCAAGGGAGGCTCGGCGAGCTTGGCCGGGCTCATCTGCGCCGCGGCGTCCTCGGCCATGACGCCCGCGCCCCCGAAGGAGGGGCCGAGCAGGCCTCCGGTGAGCAAACCCATCAAAGCCGCCATGCCGGCCAACTTCGCCACGAGGCCCAGCCGTACGCCCACGTCTCACCCATCCCCGAAGATCAAGGGGATCGATGTGACAAGTCTCCCGGCATCCCCATAAACCACACCAACCGCTAGGAACCCATCATAGGGACCATGAGCTCCTGCCGCGGCACTATCGGGTCGAAGGGGCCCGTCCGTGCGGCCCGGTCACCAGTTCGGTGTGACGCCGGGCACGTTGGGCGGCAGTGGCCGGCCGGCCGGATGGATGATGTAGGCGACACCGCCGGTGCTCCCCTGCCACACCTTCTCGAAGGCTCCGCGCGGATAGACGCGCCGCACGGCGGCGTTGGACGGCGACGCCGGGTCGTTGGCGATCACATCACCCGACCTGGTGAATCCGATGATCACCATGAGGTGGCCGTTGGTGCTGTAGCCGGCGCCCGGCAGGTCGGCGGCCTTGAACGACTGAGACGTCACCACCGGGATGCCCGCCTTGATGAACTGCTCCAGCTCGGTGAGCGACCGCAGCCGGGTGATGAAGCCGTCGAGCCCGAACCGGCCCGCGTAGGCCGTGTTGAAGGGCCAGTTCCCGGCGCCCCTGTAGGCGTAGTCGTAGGTGTTGCGGGCCGCGTAGTCGACCCAAGGGTCGGCGTAGGAGCGGTTGACCCAGGCATAGTCCCGATGGCTCGGACCGCGCCCGTGGTAGGCCACCACCATGGAGGTGGAGGTCGGGCTGCACCACGCCTCACCGCCGCCGTCCCACTGCGGATACTCGCCCTTGTGGATCTCCTGGGAGAAGCGCGGCACCTTGAGCTCGATGCCGGCCGCACCGCCGGGCGGGCTCGCGGGATAGGCATCCCGCTTCGCGATGGCCGAGGTCAACGCGCCGAGGGTACGGATGCTCGGGCGGGCATGCGACCCGGGGAGCCGATAGAGCGTGGCCCGCAGCTGGTAGGCGCTGACGGTGGTGCCGCCGGCCGAGGCGAACGTGTCGGTGTAGACAGTGCCGTCACCATCGCGCTGGCCCTCCACGGACGTACGGTGGATGTCCCGGTCCCCCTCGGCCCACCGGCCCATGACGTACCACTTGGTCCGGTGACCGGTGCTGGTGCGGGCGCGCATCTCGACCTGCAGCCACGTGCCACGGGGGGCGTCGGCGGTCCAGGACGCCACCAGCTCGTCGGCCCCGAATCCGATCGGGCGGACGGGCGAGGTCCACCGCGCGTACTCCCAGGTCCTGGTGCCGCCCCCGAACGGGTCGGCGTAGGCCAGCCTTCCCACGGGCCGGTGAAAGCGGAGCTCGTCGCCCGCCGACGTGCCTTCGGATTTCCCGCCGGAGAACCGCGCGAACCGGTGGTAGGAGACCGGCGACGCCGCCACCGCCCCGGCAGCCTCCGATGCCGGCGTGGTGCGCGCCTGCGCCGCCGGGCTCAGGGTCATCGTCGCCGCCACGGTGCCCGCGGCCAGAACTGAGACGGATCTGCGGACTCGGCCCATGGGTTCTCCTGGTTCCGGGTCCGGGGCGGGCGTGCGCCCCGAACCTGCGTGGCGAGCGTTGCCTTATGCCGGATTGGGCATATTCGTGGAGCGTTTCCTATGCCAGGGCGGCACGGAAGACGCCGATATCCATCGTGATCCATCCGCAACAATCCTGACGGCAGGCCTCACCGCAACCGCACGATCGACCCCCGCGAGTCACGTCAAAGCCCGCCCGCGTGTTCGAGCCGAGGAGGGATGTCGATGAACACCGAGGAGTCCAAGGAGGCGCTCCGGGAGGAGCTCCGGGACGTGGAGACCGACCTGGAGCGGCTACGTGGCCTCGCGGCGGATCTGCGCCTGCGGATCGGCCGGCGCTGGGAGGAGCCCATGGACGAGTGGGAGCGCGGCGCCATGATCGAGCAGGCCGAGGAACAGGAGGCCCTCGTGGCCGTGCTGGAGGCCAGACGCGAGACCCTGCTGCGCCGCCTCGGCGAGGCGGACTGACCCCCGGGGCGGCTAGAGGGCGCCGAGGGCCTGCTCGAACCAGACCACCTTGCCGGTGTTCGTCCGGCTCGTGCCCCAGCGCCTCGCGAGCATGCTCACGAGCTGCAGGCCGCGGCCTCCTTCGTCGTCCTCCTCGGCGTAACGCAGCACGGGGAGGTGGTGGTCGTCGTCGGCCACTTCGCAGAGCAGGGCGTCGGTGCGCAGCAGCCTCAGCTCGATGGGCCGGGTGGCGTGCCGGACCGCGTTGGTGACCAGTTCGGTGACCAGCAGTTCGGTCACGTCGACGCAGTCCGACAGGCCCCAGCCGGCGAGGGTGGAGCGCACGAGGCGACGGGCCCGCCCGGGTGTGGTGGGCCGTGGCTCCAGGAGCCAGTGGGCGACGTCATCGCTGGGGATGCCACGCAGGTGGGCCATCAGCAGTGCCACGTCGTCGTGGGCGTCCCCCGTGTGGAGTGCGCGCAGGAGCCCTTCACACCGCGCGTCGAGGGACAGTGCCCCCGGCGCGTGCGGCGCGGCGAGGTTGTCGCAGAGGGCCGCGAGTCCCGACCTGATGTCCTCGCCGCGAACCTCCACGAGCCCGTCCGTACAGAGGACCAGCACGTCCCCGTCGGCCACCGCCACCTCGACCGGCTCGAACGCCACGCCGCCGACGCCGATGGGCGCGCCGGCCGGCACGCTGAGCACTTCGGCCTTGCCGCCGGCGTGCAGCAGGACCGGCGGGATGTGGCCCGCGTTCGTGATCTCGCACCGCCGGGCGACCGGGTCGTAGACGGCGTAGACGCAGGTCGCCAGGTAATCGTCGCCGAGAGTGCGGGTCAGATCGTCGAGATGCCGCAGGATCTGCCCCGGGGGCAGATCCAGCGCCGCGAGGGTCCGCACGGCGGTACGGAACTGCCCCATGATCGCCGCGGAGCGCACACCATGTCCCATGACGTCGCCCACGACCAGGGCGACCCGGCTGCCCGGCAGGGCGATGGCGTCGAACCAGTCGCCTCCGACCTGCGCGGTGTCGCTGGCCGGCACGTAGCGGTGGGCGACCTCGATCCCGGCCAGATCGGGGAGGCGAGCGGGCAGCATGCTGCGCTGCAGCGCGTCCGCGATCGCCGTCTGGGCGCGGTAGAGATAGGCGTTGTCCACCCCGAGGCCGGCCTGGGCGGCGAGCTGCCGGGCCATCAGCAGATCGATCGCGTCGAACCCGGGACGGTCCTTGGCCCGGGACAGCAGGACGGCGCCGAGCACCCGTCCGCGAACCCGCAGCGGCAACACGACCATGGAATGATCGCGGACCAGCGGAGACAGGCCCCCGGAGGGGTCGGTGTCCGCGAGCGCCGCGGCCACGGCCTCGTCGACCCGTGGCAGCACGACCGGCTCACCGCCGGCCATCGCCAGGTGCACCGGGCTCGCCGGGCACATCACCTGCACGCGGCCCTCGGCGACCCGGTGCTCCCGGCCGACGCAGGGCAGGTCGTGGGTCATCGCGGTAAGCCGTACGGCGGCGAGCGGTGCCTCCGCGGGCCCTGGGATCTGCTGGTCCAGCTCCAGCTCGCTGAACAGCGCGTCCAGCAGATAGACCGCCGAGAGGTCGGCCAGCCAGGGCACGAGCGCATGGGCCAGCCCGGACGCGACCTCGCGCAGGTCCAGACTCTCGCCGATCTGCACGGTCGCGTCGTTGAGGAACAGCAGGCGTTCCCGCAGGAGCCGGCGCTCCGTCTCGTGGGTACGGGCGAGATGGCCACCCTGCGGGCCGTCGGAGGCCGCGGCCGGCCTCGGCGGCATCCGCTGCCCGGCCGAAGGGGGCAGCTCGCGGGCCGGCGCCCCGGCGGGCGTACGGGAGCGGTTGCTCTGGGGGTTCAAGGTGGGGTCCCGGGGGGCGTCAGCCGGCTCGGCGGCAGTTCAGGAAGAGCTGCACCTCGGGCTGCGCCTGGGTGCTCGCAGGGGCATAGGAGATGGCCTTCTCCTCCTCGACCGAGAAGCCCGCGGACTCCACCTCCGCGCGGAGCTCGTCGCGCAGGTACCCGCTGACCCGCAGGTGCCGCCCGAGGAACGGGATGACCACGTCGTCGATGTCCGACTCCACCATGGCGATGCAGAAGAGCCCGCCGGGCCGCAGCAGCGTGTGCACAAGCCTGAGCGCGCTCGCGATGCCGTGGCGAGGCAGGTTCAGGAACGAGAAGAAGGCGACGGCCGCGTCGTAGCTCCCGTCCGCCGGGTCAAGGCTCATCACGTCCGTGTTGAGGAACCGGGCACCGGGGACGTTGGCGGCCGCCAGGTCGCACATGCGGGACGAGATGTCGACGCCGGTCACCGCCAGCCCGCCGTCGACGAGCTGTCGCGCCGTGGGCAGGCCGGTACCGGAGCCCAGGTCGAGCACCCTGGCCGGTGGCCTGAGCTGTTCCAGGAGCCAGCCGCCACACCTCAGCTGCGCCTCCCGGTTCGGGAACGCGGAGTTGTAGCGCTCGCCGATCCCGTCGTAGGCGGCCGCGAGGCCGAGCCGGCGCTCGGCCCAGGCGGCGGAGGCCGGATCCGGTCCGGGCTTGCCTTCTTCGCCGTCCAGCACGCTCAACAGCTCCACTCCTCCGACCTGACCTGAGCCCCGGCATCACGGAAGTATCACGCGGCCGCGGCGACTCGATAACCCCTCGCAACCCTAAGGGCCATCTCGCCCCGAAGCCCGCCATATGCAACATAGATCGGCGAGATTGGATCTTTGTGGACCGACTGGCACGGCGGCGAGATGACGAAGGCCTTGCGGATCCTCCGCAAGGCCTTCGCGCGAGACATCACCGTCAGGAGACGGAGACGTCCTCTTCCTGACGCTTGGTGTTGTGCATCTTGATGACCTGCCCGATGAGCGTCGTCAGGAGCTGCTTCCCCGACCTGCGCTCACGTACATCGCAGAGCACCACAGGGGTTTCAGGCTCGAGGTCGAGGGCCTCGCGGACCTCGTCGGTGCTGTAGTCGAAGCCGTCGTCGAAGCAGTTGACCCCGACGATGAACGGCACGCCCCTGCGTTCGAAGTAGTCGACGGACGGAAAGCAGTCCGCCAGCCGGCGGGTGTCGGCGAGGACCACGGCGCCGAGCGCGCCCAGCGAGAGCTCGTCCCACATGAACCAGAAGCGGTCCTGACCGGGGGTGCCGAAAAGGTACAGGACCAGACCCGGCCGGATCGTGATGCGGCCGAAGTCCATCGCCACCGTGGTCGTGGTCTTGTTCTCCACGCCCGTGGTGTCGTCCACGCCGATGCTGCGCTCGCTCAGCACCTCCTCGGTCCGCAGCGGCTTGATCTCACTGACCGCGCCCACGAGCGTGGTCTTGCCGACCCCGAAGCCGCCCGCCACGAGGATCTTTACCGCGACGGGCATTGCGGCAGCGCCCTCTACGGTGTCAGAGCGCTTCGAGTCCATGGAGCACTTCCCTCAGCAGATGTTCGTTATAGGCATGGCGCTCCTGTTCGGGGCGCCGGACGGCAATGAATCCGTGGTGCAGCAGGTCGCCCAGCAGCACGCGTATGACGACCAAAGGGAGGTGCAACTCCGCCGACACCTCCGCCACGGACAGAGGCCGGACGCACAGCTCCAGGATCGCCCGGTGCTCGGGCCCGAGCCCGGCCGTCCCGTGCGCCGGCGTGCTCGCGGTCGCGATGATCGCGATCAGTTCGAAGTCCTCGCCACGTGTGGCCGGCCGGGTGCGGCCACCCGTCAGCGCGTAGGCCCGGACGAGGGGTCCTGCCTCCTCGTCAAGCCATTCACTCCCAGATCCCGTCATAGCGCTTTACGACTCCTCGTCCCCTTCGGCGGCCTGGGAACGCCCTCGCAGCGTGCCCTGCTGAATCGATGACAGCATCGATCGCATCTGTTCGGGTGTCCGGTGTGCCGCGGGTTCCGTCTCGGACGGCGCTGCCGACGCCGTCGAGTCCTCGTACAACTGTGGTGCCAGGCTGGTCTGCTTGGCCCGCTTGGGCAGCGGCGGGCGCTCGCGTCCGCCGCCCGATGCCCGGCGGCCGCCTTCCGCGCGCCGAGCCGGCGGGGAGGACGTCCGCGGCGTGCTGCCGGCCGAAGGTGTCCGCTGAAGACCTCCGAGAGGGGGTAGCTGATGGTCGGACTGGGACGGTGACTGGGCCTGGGCCGCGGGCGGGGAGGCCGGCTCGTCGGCCTCGGGCTCGCGCGACGGCTTCGCCGGCCCGGACGGACGGACGAGCTGGAACGGCTGGGGTCCTGTCCGCGGCGGATCGGACTCCCGCGACGCGTTCGGCGATTCGCCCTTCCCCACCTCATGGAGGGGACGAGGGGCCGACCTGTGCTGCCCCGCACGGCGCTTGCCGGCCGGGCTCTGCCCGGGCTGCGGGACGTCCCGGTCCTGCCGGACCGCGCCGAGGGGCACGAGCGCGTCCTCACTGCGGCGGGTGAGCGCGAGCGGCTTGCCCTCCAGCTCGGCGGGCCCGTCCCCGGCCGCGGCCCCGGCCCGGACGACCAGGTCGTCCGGGATCAGGACGATGGCCGTCATTCCACCGAACGGCGACGTCCGCAGGGTGACCTTGATCTTGTGCCGCTTGGCCAGCCGGCTGACGACGAAGAGGCCGAGCTGAGCGCTGTCGGACAGGTCGAACTCGGGAGGTGAGACGAGCCGCTCGTTCGCACGTACGAGGCTCTCCTCATCCATGCTCAGACCGCGGTCCTCAATCTCCAGGCTGAAGCCATGAGCGGCCGTCTGGCCCCGCACCTCGACAGTGGTCTCATTGGGCGAGAACATCGTCGCGTTCTCGATGAGCTCCGCCAGCAGGTGGATGACGTCGGCGACGGCGACGCCCGCGATGGCGGCCTCGGGCATCGGCGCCACGGTGACCCGCGTGTAGGCCTCGACCTCCGACGCCGCGGCACGTGCCAAGTCGATCACGCCGACGGGGTTGCGCCAACCTCGGCCGGGCGCCTGGCCGGACAGGATGATCAGACCCTCGGCGTGGCGCCGCATGCGGGTCGCGAGGTGGTCGAGGCGGAACAGGTCCTCGAGCTCCTCCGGGTCGTTGTTCCTGCGCTCCATCGTGTCGAGCAGCTTGAGCTGACGGTGCAGCAAGGACTGGCTCCGGCGGGCCAGGTTGACGAAGACGTCACTGACGCTGCGGCGCAGCGCCGCCTCCTCGACCGCGCCCTGGATGGCCGTCCGGCGCGCGTTGTTGAACGCCTGGCCGACCTGGTCGATCTCCTCGGTGGCGAAGGACAGCGGCGGCGCCTCGGCGGCGACGTCGACCTCCTCACCGGCGCGCAGCCGCTGGATGACGCTCGGCAGCTTGGTGTCGGCGAGGTCGAGCGCCTCGCGCCGCAGGCCCGTCAGGTCGCGGATGACCGAACGGCCGAGCCAGACGGCCAGAATGAGTGAGGCGACGACCGCGAAGAGACCGAGCGCGCCGGCGAGCACCACGCGGAGGATGATGCTGGACGCGATGGGCTTGGCGCGAAGATCAGCGGCCGCGATCGAGGACAGCTCCATGCCGCGGAGACGGGTGAGGTTGGAGTCGGCGGTGGTCTTCCACATGATGCCGAAGTCGGGGCCGACCTTGGAGATACGGAAGGAGCCCACCAGGCGGCGCTCGAGCACCCTCAGCCGGTTGTACTCGGGCATGGCGATCACGCGCGCGTAGTAGGCCCGCTCCTCGGGGCGGAGCTCGGCGGCGGAGAGGTCGTACAGGGAGTGCTGGGCACCCACGAGCTTGATGAACTCGGCGTGCTCGACGGCCGTCATGCGTCCGGCGGCGAGCGCGCCGGCCATGAACGTGTCCTCCTGCGACAACGCCTCGCGGGCCCGCGCCATCGCTACCTGGTTGCGCGCGTCCTTGGAGACCTCCGCGTTGCTGAGCGTGGACAGCGAACCCTGCAGGCTGTTGATCTGCGACAGGAGGTTGGTGAAGTCGCTGAACGCCCTGGCCCGGGTGATTCTGCCGGCGTCGATGGCGGTGCGCTTCGCGGCGAGCCCGTTCAGGCCCGCGATGATCTCGCCGGCGAGCTGCTTGGCCGCGGCGGGGGCCACGTTCAGCGCGCCCTTGTCGAGTGCGAGCACGCGGAACTGGTCCGCCTGCCGGTCGGACACCAAGCGGCCGGATTCCATCGTCGCGTGGTCACCGGGCGTTCTGCTGCCGAGATAGACCAGCGTCGAACGGCGCTCAGCCTGCAGCGCGCTGCCGAGGGCGCCCGCCGGATACCCGTAGTGGTCGTGCACCTGCTGGACGTGCTTCAGGTCGAGTCCGTCACCGAGCACCGTGCTGGCCGCGAACACCCACAGGGTCGCCATTGAGGCAATTGAGACAACAAGCAACAAAATAATCTTAAACCGGACAGATCTGAGGCGGCCGACCTTGCGCCGAGCGCCGAGACGTCCGATAGCTGAACCCACTCGATGGCCCTCTGAATCCACTTCGACAGGCTTTCGGTTCGATGACGGCTACCGCTGAACGGCTGCGAGCGTACTAGTAACCGCGCGTGTTGGATGCGATGTCGATAGATCTCCTGAAATAGGTCGTTTCGGCTCCATGGCGGACATGTCACCCCGTACAATCCGCGAACGTGATCTACGAAAGCCCACTACACAGCACGCCGCAGGTAACCGCAGGCCAGCGGCCCATGAGGGGCCGCGCGAGGCGGTGGCGCGCGGGTGTCGCCGGCCTCGCCGGGGTCATCATGCTCGCGGCCGTCAGCGCCTGCGGCGGCTCCGCGACGGGGAAGCAGGCCGTGGCCCCGAACATCCCGGCGCAACAGGACATCGGCCCTTCCGAAGGCCGCCTCGACCTGGTGATCTGGGGTGGATACGCCGAGGACGGCTCGACCCAGAAGTCGGTCGACTGGGTGACTCCGTTCACCAGGGCGACCGGTTGCAAGGTCTACTCAAAAGTGACCGACACCTCAGACTCCATGGTCGCTCTGATGAAGACGGGGCAGTACGACGGAGTGTCGGCATCCGGCGACTCTTCGCTCCGGCTCATCTACGGCGGTACGGTCGCGCCGGTCAACACCAGCCTGATCACCCAGTACCGCGACATCGCGGGATATCTCAAGAATCAGCCGTACAACTCCGTCAAGGGGCAGATGTACGGCGTACCGCACGGCTACGGCGCCAACATGCTGATGTACCGCACGGACAAGATCTCGCCGCCTCCCACGTCGTGGAGCGTCGTGTGGGACAAGAACTCGCAGGCCGCCGGGCATGTGGTGGACTACGACTCCCCGACGTACATCGCGGACGCCGCCCTGTATCTGAAGTCACACCGGCCCGACCTCGGCATCACCGACGTGTACGAGCTCAGCGACAAGCAGTTCAACGCCGCGGTGGACCTGCTGAAGCAGCAGCGCCCCAACATGAATCAGTACTGGGCGAACTACCTCGACGAGATGCAGGCGTTCAAGTCCGCCGACAACTACGCGGGAACCGCCTGGCAGGTGACGGCGAACCTGGCCGCCGACGCGAAGGTCCCGATCGCCACGACCCTCCCGGTCGAGGGCGGGACCGGCTGGTCCGACACCTGGATGGTCGGGTCGAAGGCACAGCACCCCAACTGCATGTACAAGTGGATGAACTGGGTCATCACCCCGAAGGTCCAGGCGCAGGTCGGCCAGTGGTTCGGTGAGGCGCCGGCCAACCCGAAGGCGTGCCGCTACACGGCCAAGGGCTTCTGCGCCGGTTACCACGTGGGAGACGCGGCCTTTTACCAGCGCATCGCGTTCTGGAAGACACCTGTCGCGGACTGCGGAGACTCGCGTGGGGCGACCTGCGTCGACTACTCGCGGTGGACACAGGCGTGGACCCAGATCAAGGGATAGCCGACGGTGATCAAGGGGATAAGGGTCACTCTCCCTCGACTGGTATACAAGGGCCGAATCTCAATAAGGTTGCTGCTCGACCATTCTTAAGGAGTCCGGCAAGTTGAATGCTCCGGCGGAGCAGACCGCGGTGAACCTGCGGGCACTGCGCAAGTCGTTCGGCGACGTGACCGCTGTCGACGGGGTCGACCTGGAAGTGGAGCACGGCGAGTTCTTCGCCATGCTCGGGCCGTCCGGGTCGGGCAAGACCACGGTCCTGCGCATGATCGCCGGCTTCGAGACCCCGACCTCCGGCACGGTGCACCTCGGCGGGGAGGACGTGACGAAGCGTCCCCCGTTCGAACGGGACGTGAACACCGTCTTCCAGGACTACGCGCTCTTCCCCCACATGAGCGTGCTCGCCAACGTGGAGTACGGCCTGAAGGTGAAGAAGGTCCCGCGGGCCGAGCGGCGGGAGCGGGCTCTGGAGGCGCTGCGGACCGTACGCCTGGAGGGCTTCGAGAAGCGCAGGCCGGGCCAGCTGTCGGGCGGCCAGCGCCAGCGGATCGCACTCGCTCGCGCGCTGGTGAACCGCCCCAAGGTGCTGCTCCTCGACGAGCCATTGGGCGCCCTCGACCTCAAGCTCCGCGAGGAGATGCAGGTCGAGCTGAAGGCCATCCAGCGCCAGGTCGGCATCACCTTCGTGTTCGTCACGCACGACCAAGACGAAGCGCTGACGATGAGCGACCGGATCGCGGTGTTCAACGCGGGTCGCATCGAGC
>JAOPYH010000108.1 GCA_025964715.1 Streptosporangiaceae bacterium
TCGCGCAGCTCGCCGGTGGGCGCCTGCGGGAGGACCAGTTCAGCGACACCGAGCCGCTCGACACCGTCGAGCAGCGGCATCCAGAGACGGTGGCCGTGCGATGCTTGGCCGCCGACGACCTCGACGCGGCGGAAGGCGCGCCCGGCCATCGTGCCCTCGATCGGCAGTTCCCGGCGCTCGGGCACGCCCTCCCCGAGCAGCGGCAGCAAGGTGACCTGCTCGTAGTCGGCCAGGTACAGGACCGTCTCGCGGACGCCCCACATCCGGGCGTGGGCGGCCACGGTGGCGGCGAGGTTGTCCGGCGCCAGCAGGTGGGACGCGTGCAGCAGCGACCGCAGAGCCTCGGTCACTGCTCACACCCCACCATCTCGTGCGGGACGGTATCCGATCTTCCCGGCCCGACGTCGTGACCGAAGTGCTCCGAGCGGCGCGCTTAAGTCAAGGAACCGGCGGGGAAGGGGCTCACCAGTATGCTCTCGCTTCAGTCCGGCCGGCGGCGGCTGCGGCCTGGCTGGCGCCCGGTCCGCGGCCAGGCGCCAGGGATGGCGGCTGCCTACCGCGTGCACGTGGGGAAGAACTCCCGGTCGCCCCTGACCGCCCCGCTGGCACCCGCCCGCATGGAGAGGCGCGAGCCCGAGCTCGCACCCGTCCGGTGACAGTGACGCGGCCATGAACTTCCGGACAGGCGGCGGTTGTCCCCGGCGTGGTCCAGTGGGCGCTGGACCCGGAGTCGGTACCCAGGGCCCATCGCCTGGGCTCGGGTTCGCGGACTTTCCCCCGATCAGCGCACGGTTCATCCGGGCGGTCGGTCCGCTCCTCTCTCGCGGACGGCGCGGATCGCATCACGGGCGCGGTCGAAGATGGCCGTCGGGGTACCGACCACGACGTTGGCCGTGGCGGACTGGACGCCGGGGTGCGGATGCGTCGGTGCGAGTTTCTCCGCGGCCTGGACCAGCAGGCGCATCCCGGCCCGCTCGCTGCTGCTGACGTCCTTGCGGATGTTGTTGAACTCGTACTTCTGCTCCGCGACGGCGTGGGTGATGACCGCCGCCCGCAGGGTCATGAAAAGCGGCAGGAAGTCGGCGTCGTCGGGGTCCATGCCGTCGAGCAGCTTGAGCAGCTGCTTGGCGTCGTGCTCCTCGTGCA
Organism: Streptosporangiaceae bacterium; assembly: GCA_025964715.1. Classification (GTDB taxonomy): domain Bacteria; phylum Actinomycetota; class Actinomycetes; order Streptosporangiales; family Streptosporangiaceae; genus Actinomadura_C. The sequence goes on from JAOPYH010000108.1 coordinate 1,147, forward strand.
GCCGATCGGCGACGATGTTCTTGCCGGCGTCGGCGGTCCGGCGGGTGACCGGGTGCACGACTTCCTCCTCGGCGGCCTCGTGGACCGAGAGCAGGCGCACCAATTCGCGGAACGCCGTCCTGCGCGTGTCACCCGGGGCCAGCAGAACCTCGGTCATCAGGTCCCGCGCGCGCATGTGCTGCTCCAGCAACAGGTCGACGACGTCCGGCGCCGGCATGACTCCGAATGGCATCTCCGTCGTCACGCTCACACCCGCGCCTCCGCTCCGGACTGCCGGCGCATCGATGCAACGGGGTGCGGGCCCTCCTGCTCCGACCGGTAGTCGCCGCCGAAGCGCTCCTCGTGCGCCGCGACGACCAGGTCGGAGGGCGGCGGCCCGTCCCCCTGGAGCCGCTCCTGCATCTTCACGAAGCGCTCATGCTGGTCGCGCACGTAGCCGGTGCCCAGCGTGGTGAGGTCCATCTGCTCGGCGAGAAGAGTGCGGAGGAACTCCTTGTTCGGCTCGAACAGCAGCACGCTGGGGATCTCCCGCGGCAGCAGCTCGGCCGGGTCCCGGTCCTCGTACCGCCGGAGGAGGTCGCAGGCCGCCTGCAGTTGGCCGATCTCCATCGCCAGGTGGAGCTCCCAGATGCGCTTGATCCTGGGTTCGACCTCCTGCTCCATGAAGGAGTAGTAGAGGTAGCACTCGTTGTACTCGTGCAGCAGGAGCTGCTCGAGCCACGTCTCCTCGCCGTCGAGGAGCGACTCGTAGTGCGTGACGTGTTCCTCCTCCACCATGGCGATCTCCTGGTACAGCTGCCGGGCGATCGGTTCCATGTACTGGGGGCCGGTGTTCGCGTAGAAGTTCAGCGTCTGCTGCTCGGCGGACATGATGGTCAGCTGGTGCAGTTTGGACAGGGGGTCGGTCGCGTCCCTGTCGTAGTTCTTCCGGACGTTGTCCACCGGGTGCCGGTGATGCATGCGCGTGGGCCGGGCCGGCATCACCTCGGTGAGCTCATCGATGATCTTTTCGGCCTTCCGGTGCTCGATCATCTCGTAGAGGTTCGAGTACCGGTACAGGTGATCGAAATCCTCCAGGACCCCGAACTCGTAGGCCTGCCGGAGGTAGGGGTCGGGCTCGTTGCGTGCCACCCAACTCGTCAGGTCGGTGGCCACCTGCTCGTAGGCGATGGTGGTCTCCAGCACCGAGGACCAGCCCGGCAGCAGCCAATTGACGACGCGTTGCTGCTGCGACTCGACGTACCGCGACAGGGCCAGCTGCCGGCGCAGTTCGGTGTCGTTCGTGTGCCGGGCGAAGTTGTGGCTGAAGAAGATCGACTCCATCTCGATGCCGTTCATCGTGATGACGCGGCACCGGGTGTAGGGGTGGACGACGTCGGGATCGAACGGCTCGACGTTGAGCTCCCGCCAACTGCGGATCTGCTCGTCGAGGGGGATTCCGTTTTCCTGCATCGGATCGAAGGCCATGCGTTCCCCAGGAGTTCGCGGCGACGGCTGACCGCTCAACCGGGCGGGTGGGGCTGCCGGTGCTGACAGCCACGGAGCCGACCCTTCACCGTCGGCGGACGGCCCGCCACTCGGAACCGGACAGGCCTGGACCCGGTTGACGCCGCACCGTACCGCCCCCACCTGCGAGCGCTCGATGCCGTTCAACGGTTCGTCGGCGCCCGACCGCCCTCCTCGACGCCGGGACCCCTTGCTCGAGCAGATCGCGGCAGCGGTCCAGCAGCGACAACGGCAGGCCCTACAGTGCGTTGCCCGGCGGACGGCGGGCGACCCTTGGGTGCAGCCGTGTCGGCGAGATCCAGCGGGCAAGCGAACTCACACTGGCCGCGAGCCACGGCAGCCGGCGTGGATGCAGGTTCTCCTGGAGGAGCAGCGGGAACAGCACGTCCTCCTCGTCGCGGACGTCCTGGCGCAACACCTCGAGCAGTTGGGAGAGCCGCGGCGCCCGGCGCCGCTGGTCCAGAGGAAGCATCTCCAACTCTGTGTTGATTCGTCGCATGAGCTCCTCCTGCACGCGACCGGTGGAACCGTCGGTTTCCCGCCGCAGGCGGTCGAGGTCTTGATGGTCCTAGCGCTGGCGAACCGGCACGCTGTTCCGGCCGCCGAGCTCTGCGGCGGTACCAGGCGGCGAACAGCGCCGTCAGCAGGACCAGGTCCGCGAGGTGCCCGCCGTAGTACATCCACTGCCCGGCCGGCTGCATCTCCGTTCGGTCGTGCTGGCCGCCGGGCGGCAACTGTGGTGCGCGGGCGTAGAGCAGCATGGCCAGGAAGCTGTGCGCGCCGCCGGCCGCGACGAGGACCACGATCCGCAGGCTCATGGGGGGTCTGCGAGGCGCCGGGTCGGGTCCGGCGACCGCCCAGGCGAACAGGTATCCGGACACCAGGAGGTGCACATGCACTACGTGGTGGACCGCCTCCGACCGGGTGCTGAGCGCGTACAGCGGTGTGAGGTACAGCCCATACAGGCCGCCGACGGTCACTGCGCCTGCGGTGGTGACGTGGGAGACCGCATGCATAGCCCGGGAGCGCAGGACGATGCCGATCGGGCGTCGCGCGGGCGGCCGGAGCGCCGCGAGGAGCAGGGTCAGCGGCGCGCCGAGCGCAAGCCCGATCGGGGCGTACATGCCCAGCAGCAGGTGCTGCGCCATGTGCCTCGTGGCAGTCGCAGCGTCGAGCTGCGGGGAGAGGGCCGCGCCGATCAGCACCAGGCCGCACAGGAAGCTGCACGTCCGCGGGAGGGGCCAGGCCCGTCCGTGGCTGCGCCACCGCTGGACCCCGAGAAGGTAGAGGCCGGCCGGGATCGCGGTCGACAGGACCGGCAGCAGCCATGCGGTCACGCCCCCACCCTGACGGCGTCGCGTGCCAGCGTCCTCAGCTCTCCGTCGGCCGGGCGGGCTCGCTCGCCGCGCCCCGGCCCTCCGCGCGGGACCACCACACCAGGGCCGAGCCGAGGACCAGCACGGACAGCCCGACACCGTTCCAGGCCAGGTCGTAGGGCAGCAGGTCGACGCCGTACCGGACCTGGTGCACCCTCAGCAGCTTGTGGTCGACGAGCCCGTCGAACAGTTGGAAGCCGCCCAGCCCGAGGACGAACCCCGCCCACGCCGAGCGGCGCGCCAGCGCGCGGCGCCGGTGGAGGTCGGCGAACCAGAAGAGGCCGGCGACGAGTAGCACCAGGTAGGCGGTCTGCAGCAATCCGTCTGAAAGCAGGCCCGCGTCCGGGGTCGACTGGTCGTAGAAGTGGTGCCAGCCCAGCAGCTGGTGGAACGCGATGGTGTCCGCCGCAGCCATGAGGGCAATCCCGATCATGCAGCCGGTGAGCAGCGACCGGCGTCGGTCGACGTCGATCGGCCTGGTGTGCGCGCTCGTCAACGCGGACCTCCGTTTCGGGCGATCAGGCGGGCTGCTGCTCCGGCGGCGTCAGTGGCTGGTCCGCCCGCGGCGGGACTGCAGCTGCGGGCGGACCAGCCGCTCGGCGATCAGGCCGGTCACGACCGCGTAGATCGCCTTGTGCACCACGTCGATGAGCCACTCGTCGTGCGGCCACGTCGAAGGCGGCGCGCCGACGCCGGTGGCGTTCTCCAGCGTCTGGTCGGTGGACAACCGGACGATGGTGTGCGCCAGGTGCGCCTGCGGGCCGCGCAGCCCCACTGCGGCCCAGATGCCGCGCAGCGCACCGAGGGCCGCGCCGGTCCCGTAGTGCATGGCGTGGTTCCACGCCATCGGCCGGTCGTCGTCGGACGGGTGGCGGCCCAGCATGGTGAGGAGCGTGCGCGCGGGAACGTAGGAGTTCTCCCGGTGCGTGATCGCCTGCTCGACCTTCTCCGCCGCCGTCATCACCGCCACGCCGAGCACCCCGGCCACCGCGCCGCGGCCGGCGGCCGGCAGCAGCGCGCGACCGCGACCGACTCCGCCGGTCTCCACCATGGCCCGCGTCGGGCGACGTCCACGGTCCCGGCCGGCCGGGCCGTGGCGGTCGCCGGTCAACGGTTCTTCATCAGCCGCAGCGCCAGCGCGGCCCCGCCGTACGCAGCCGAGCTGCACACTGCACGGACGGTGGTGGGTCTACCCGAGCCGCCCGCTGCCGATAGCGCGGTCAGCGTGTCGATCAGGTTGATTGCCGCCACCCACCCGAGCCATCGGTCGACCTCCTCCTCGGAACGGGCGGTCATCCCAGACAGGGAGATGATCAGCGCGCGGCTGCCGAACAAGCGCTGCAGCTGCAACCCCTGCGGGGTCGGCGGCACGGCGTACGCGGTTGCGACGGCTCGGGGGGCGACGACGCTGGCCAGGCCGAACACGGCACCGGCGGCCGCCAGGGCACGGGCGAGGGTCGGCTTGGACAATCCTGCGAGGGTCGCTGCCACGGTGAGATGTCCCTTTGCGGAGCAGGGATGCGGCCGGCTGGCTGGGCCGGTGCCGAGCTAACCAGGACCGCCGGAGTCCCGCAGCCCATGGGGAGGACCGGGACCCGGCCGAGCCAGCGCGCTGGGTTACGCGGGGACGGCGACACTGGACATGCCTGCCCCAGCGTGACCGGGGCGCCCGCCGTTTCCTGCTGGGGGTTATCGGTGCCGACGGAGCTGGTGATGGCTCACCGTGAGACGCCGTACGGGGTGATGCGCAGCCGTTCGGTGGGCCGGGCCGATGACGGTGGAGCGGAGGTGGTCGTGGTCCCGGGGATCGGGGTGTCGGACTACCTCGTTCCCGCCGTGACGGCTCTGGGGACGTGGACCCGGGCGCACCTGGTGGAGTTGCCGGGATACTCGGGCAGCGGAGAGCCGCCGCATGAGATGACCGTGGTGGAGTTCGGCGAGGCCCTGCTGGCGTGGCTCGAGGCCGCGGGGGTGGAGCGCACCGTGCTGGTGGGCCACTCCGGGGGCGGCCAGGTCGCCGCACGGGCCGCCGCGAGACACCCTCCCACCGTCCGGGGCCTGGTGCTCGCCAGCCCCGGCATCGATCCGCGGTACCGCAGCCTGGGAGGAGTGCTTCGGGCCTGGCACCGTGACAACGCGCGCGAACCACGCCCGTTGGGCGAGGTGCACAAGCCTGAGCGGCAGCGGGCCGGGATGCGCCGGGTCATCCATGCGCTGCGCGCTCATCTGGCGGACCGCCTCGAGGACGTCGTACCCGGGCTGCGCATGCCGGTACTCGTGTTGTACGGCGAGGAGGACCTGCTGTGTACCGAGGAGTGGGCCCGCACGCTGTCCGCGCTGGCCGCAGACGGTCGGTTCTGCCTCATGCCGGGCGCGCACAGCTTTCCCTTCTCCGCACCCACCGCCTGGTCCGACCCGATCCGCCACCTCTCCGAGGAGGTGGGGTGCCCGCATCGAGGCTCCTGAGGGGCAACAGCTCGTCGGTGTCGACCGCCTCGGCGGGCCGCCGCTGAGCAATCGCCCATGGCAGACTGCGGAGACGGTCTCCTCCTGGACCCGCGGTGCTCACGTGGGACCTCGCCCGGTCGCGGGGCCTGGACGAGGGGCCGGACGAGGGGCCGGCACAGCATCTCCTCGACGTCGGTTCGGGCCGGCATCTCATGCCCGGCGTCCTCGCACGGTGTTTGCTGCTCCGGTTCAGCCGATCCGAACGGCGGTGCACCGCCAGCGGCCGTCCAGCCCCTCGAGCCGGACCGCGACGGCATGGGCGCGGCCGGCCCGGTGGGCGACCGCGCTGACCTCGGCGACGCCGTCCACCGG
>JAOPYH010000129.1 GCA_025964715.1 Streptosporangiaceae bacterium
TAGGCCGAAAAATGCGGTACACCCCGGCATCCGCGTCGACGTGACAGCTGGCGACGTCGCAGCCGGGTACGTCCTCAACGTTGACGTCGATGGATGAGAGCAGGGACGGCCTTGGGTCCGATCCGCATGACCTTCGCGGGCTGCTCGACCAGGTCGGATCCGGTTCGATCCGGTAAGGGTGGCTCCAGGAGAAGGTGAGGTTCGACAATGCCCGCGAGGGGCCCTGAAGCAGCTCATCGACCAGCCTGGCCCGTTGATCGAGCTTGTCAACCGGCCATGCCCGCCGCGTGCACGAACTCCGGCGTGGGCAAGGTTCCGCACGCGTCCGCGGGATCGATACCAGCGAGTCCTGTCCCCCCTCACGATCTACACCGTGTCCGTGATCGCCCTAACCGGCGCGATCACGGCAGACTCTTCGCGGCCCGAGGGTGGCCAGCAGCATCGTCATCACTAACAGATGGCGAAATCGGCTTACTCGACCCCCTCGCATGGAAGCACGACCGACACGGCTAACGCCTAGCCGCCCCAGGAGGATGTCTTGGGAAAGAATATTGTGGTCTGCCTCGACGGCACTGGCAACGAGGTCAAGGCCGGGGGCGCGACGAATGTCTTTAAGATCGTCGAGCTGCTCGATCTCTCGGATGCGACGAAGCAGGTCATCTACTACGACCCTGGCGTGGGGACGTTCGCCGCACCCAGCGCCTGGAGTTGGGCGGCACGCAGGCTCTCTCGGCTGGGCGGACTCGCGCTCGGCCACGGCATCCGGCAGAACCTCGGCGAGGCTTACACCTTCCTGATGAACACGTGGCAGCCGGGGGACAAAGTCTTCGTGTTCGGATTCAGCCGGGGGGCCTACACCGCGCGTGCCCTGTGCGGGATGTTGTACCGGGTCGGGTTACTGCGGCCCGGCAGCGAAAACCTCGTCCCGTACGCATTGCGCGTATACGCACGGCGCACCGGGAAGGATTCCGACCTCACCGGGCCTGAGGGCTTTGACCGTATGGACCGGTTCGCCAAGGCGCTGTCGGTCCGACCGAGGCCCAACTCCCTCGCCTTCCCGGTCGAGTACCTCGGCGTGTTCGACAGCGTCAAGGCCACCCGTTTTTTGGGTCGGGACATCCGATGGCCCTACACCAACCAGCTGCCGAACGTCCGGGTGGTGCGGCACGCGGTATCCATCGACGAGAAGCGCCGGCCGTACCGGGAATGCCTGATACCCGCCCCGCCGGCCGGAAAGGCGCCCAAAGTCACGGAGACCTGGTTCACGGGTGTGCACTCGGATATCGGCGGCGGGTTTGACGATCACCCCGGGCTCGGCAGGGTGACGATGCGCTGGATGCTCGAGGGCGCGCTCGCCGAGGGCATCCTGGTCAGCCAGCAGCGGTACAAGCGCCGATATCCCCTGAATGAGTCGGACGCATTGGGAGTCATCCACAAGATGGGCTGGATGTGGGTGTTCGCGGGGTACCGCCGCCGTCCGGTCCCGGCCGGCGCCCGCGTCCAAGCGAGCGTGCGGACCAGGATCAGGAAGTATCCCGAGTACGCCGAGAAGATCCCGGACAGGGCAATCTGGGACGACACGGCCTGCGGACCTTGAGCCAGCAATAACCCCATCGGTGACGAAGGCGATCGGAGGCGTGGCCAGGCAGTAGCGCCGGCGGCGTCGGGTCATCTCATGTGCTCGTGCTCTGCGCTCGTGCCACCACGGATGGGGCGTGTCACCGACTGTCTCGACCGATGGCGCTCGGGTAGTGGATCGACTCCACCGGCGGGGGTCTTCCCGGCGAGCTGGGCAGCGCAGGGGACACGGGTAACAAACTCCAGACGGGGCGTACCGGCTCGCAAGTGCCCCCGCCCGACCTGCACCGTCCTGATCAGCTGCGCTCGCGCACGGCGGATAGGTACGCCGCGTAGCTCCATGTGAGGTCCTGGACGCTCTTCTCGTACCCGGTCGCCGAGTCGAACTGCTCGCTGAGGCGGTAGTGGTCGCTGTGGAAGATCACGGTTTGGAGCATCTTGTCTCCGGCGGTGCGCAGCGCGTCGGCTACCGTCTCGGCCTGAGCAGCGTCGTTGACCGCAGTCTCGTCGAGCCCTAGCTGGTCGAAGAACGGACCGGTGAGCTTGTCGTAGGGAACGCCGTGACCGGCCTGAAAGGCCTTCGCTAGGCAGTAGTAGAGCTGGGCGAAGTTTGTCGTGCACAGCGCCCAGGGATGACCCGTGTTGACGGCGTCGCTGGTGTCTCCGTCGTAGGTGTCACTGGGATACCGGCCGACCATCGGACCGAACCCTCGATCGCGGTCGTCCTTATTGATTGGGTACCCGACCGGTCCTCCGACGTCGAATGCCCCACGCAGCCTTGCCGCTGTCGCGAGGAGCTTCGGGTCAGTGCAGGAGATCGACCCGTAGATGCAAGCCATGACCACGTCGGCATTGGGGTCGTACCCGCTGATGTCGGTGGACGCAGAGCCGGGCTGGCCTCCCGGGATCGAGCGGCAGTACGCCTGTGCGTCGTCCCAGTGGGTCCCAAGCGCATTCCTCAGACCATCCAGAGCCGCGTCGAAGCCCGCCGCCTTTGAAAGGCCGAGCGTGTTGGCGGTGGCGACCTCCTCGAGGAAGCGCACCTGGGCGGCGCGGGCGAATAACGACGGGCCCTTGTTGTCCTCCCAC
>JAOPYH010000139.1 GCA_025964715.1 Streptosporangiaceae bacterium
GTGGGAGCCGTAGGAGATCAGGCCCGGCGGCGGCACCTGGTGGGCGGGGTCGAGAGCGTGCAGGTAGACGGCGAACGGCCTGACAGCCGACATCCGCAGTGCGTGCCACCATCCGGCACCGCCCGGCGCGGTCGCCCAGGCCAGCGCGTGCTCGATGGTGACCGTTTCGCTGTGCTGATGCTCCACGTAGTGGAGGAACTGGCCGAGCAGGTACTCGGCGCGTTCCAGCTTGAAGCCCATGCCCCGGCGGATGTTGAGGTAGTCGGCCAGGGACCGGCGAAGCGCGCTCACGCGGCGGCCCCGGTGCCGGGCCAGGTCCGGGCGACCTCGCGCAGTGCGGCAGTGTCGACCTTGGCGTAGAGCGCGGTGGTGAGGGCGTTCCGGTGGCGCAGGACCTGGCCGATCTCGCCGAGCGAGGCGCCGGCGTCCAACATGGCCGTGGCGGCGCTGTGGCGCAGGTGGTGGGCGTGAACCGTCCCGAGTCCTGCTCGCGTGGCGGCGCTGGCCACCACCATTGACAACCCGTTGCGGCTGATCCCGGTATGTGGCCCTCGGGCCCGGACGAACACCTCCCGTGCCTGGGTGTCGGGGCGCCCGTCGGTCAGATACGCCACTATCACCTCGCCGACATCGACCGGCAGCGGCAGCTTCTCGGCCCGGTTCCCCTTGCCCGTCACGGTGATCTCCGCGTTCCGCCAGTCAAGGTCCTCCAGCCGCAAGCGCGCGGTTTCGCCCGCGCGCAGCCCGAGCCGGGACAGCACCGTCAAGATCGCCAGGTCGCGTCGCCCGACCGCCGTGCCCTGGTCGCACGAGGCGAGCAGTGCCGCGACCTGGTCGCCAGGAAGCGCCTTGGGCAACCCGCTGAGCTTCCACGCCGCGACCGAAGGCAGGCCCGCGGCCAGCCCGGTGGCTGTGATCCCGACGACGTGGAGGAACCGAAGCAGCGAGCGCAACGCTCCAACCACGCGTGCGGTCCGATGGGGCTGTGACCGCGCGTACTCGGTCACGAACCGCATCACCTGCGCGGTGCCCAGCTCCGCCAGATCCATCCGGCTGTCGCGGTCGAGGTCGGACAGGAACGGCCGGACCAGTTCCACGTTGCGCGCGATCGTGGTCGCGGCGAGTCCTCGCTCTTCCCTGAGGTACTCCGCGTAGCGGTCGAGCACGGCTTCGACGGCAGTGGCCGGAGGCAGTACCGGTTCGACCGGCGCCGCGCCGACGGCCCGCAGGTAGGCAAGCAACGGAGCCAACGCCCGACGCGACAACCGCGTGCGATGGCCGCCCGCCCGCCGTTGGAGCAGGAACGCGTCAGCCGCCTCCAAGGTCAACGACCCGCAGTCCAGACCCTGTTGCTCCAGCCATCTGCTCACGTGAGCGGCGAGGCGCAGATGCGATGCGACCGAACTGGTCGCGTAGCCCCGTTCGGCAAGTTCTGCTGTGAATCCCTCCGCATGGACAGCCAGTGGACCGGATATCCGAACCTTCGACGAGTCTCCCATGATGATCACCTCTCTCAGTGAATGAGGAGAAGAATGACATGGAGCGTCCCGATTATGCCGACATGTGACGAAAAGCACCCGTGCTGTTGCTGGCTGCCGGCCGGGGTGTCGGCATAACCCGCAGGTCCGCATAAGACGCTCTGCACGGCCCGAAGATCGGCGGGCGCAAGACGTACTTGATGTGTTCGCGTTCATCGACGACCACAGCCGGGCGATCGTGGGGCACCGGTTCGGGTTTGCCGAGGACACCGTCCGCCTGGCTGCCGCCCTGCGGCCGGCGCTGTCGGCCCGCGGCGTCCCGGAGTCGATCTACGTCGATTATGCCGATGTGAGGGTTATGCCGACATCGGCATAGCGTGGACAACGGGAGTGCCTTCGTCGACACGTGGCTGCTGCGGGCCTGCGCGTCTCTGGCGATCCGGCTCACCCATTCCCGGCCCGGACGGCCTCAGAGCAGAGGCAAAATCGAACACTTCTTCCGCACCGTGAGGGACCAGTTCCTCGTCGAGCTCGACGAGGAACGTGTCGGTCAGATCGAGCATCTCACCGAGCTGAACAGGCTATTCACCGCATGGGTGGAGACGGTTTATCACCGCGCGGTGCACTCGGAGACCGGGCAGCCGCCGATCGAACGCTGGCTTTCTTCGATTCCCCGGCCGCTGCCACTGCCGTCCACGGCGGACCTGCGGGAGGCGTTCTTGTGGTCGGAGTTCCGCACCGTGACGAAGACCGCGACGGTCAGCCTGCACGGCAACTCCTACGAAGTCGACCCGTCCCTGGCCGGGATGAGGATCGAGCTGGTCTTCGACCCGTTCGACCTGACCGACATCGAGGTCAGGGCCTCCGGCAGGACCCTGGGCAAGGCGGTCCCGCACCACATCGGCCGCCATGCCCACCCCAAGGCGAGCCCGGAAACACCGGCCGAGCCGGCGCCGCCGACCGGGATCGACTACCTCAAGCTCCTCGACGAGGCGCACACCTCGAACACCGCCAAGGGCATCAACTACTCGTCCCTGATGGACGATTCACGAGGCCAGCAGTGAAGCCGACCCGGGCCGAGGAACTGTACTTCGACCCCGGGCCAGACCTGTTCATGCTCACACCCCGCGAACTGGCCGACCGGTCCCTGGCCCTGGCCGGGGCCAGCTGCCACCGGGCCGAACACGACGCCGACGCCCTCGATGCTCCCGCTATCCGCACTGCTTTGCGCTTTGCGCGCGGTCCGCCTCGCCGTCCGGCTCGGACAGCGGGCTGCGGCGGACGAACCGGCCACCGCCCAGGCGGAGTACTGCCCTGCCCCAGGAGGATTCCATGATCGACCGCGTCCAGGGCTACTACGGATTCACCCGCGTCCCCTTCGGCCGGGACCTGGCCCCCTCCATGCTCCACCAGCACAACTCCCATCGGGAAGCCGCCGCCCGCATCGCGTGGTGCATCAACAACAGGGCGATCGGCGTGGTCACCGGCGAGGTTGGCGCCGGCAAGACCGTCGCCCTCAAGGGCGCCGTCGCCTCCCTCGACCCGGCCCGCTTCACCGTGATCTACCAGCCCAACCCCGAGGTCGGCATGCGCGGCCTCTACGACCGGATCGTCACCAGCCTAGGCGGCACCCCGAAATACCAGTCCGCCGCTCTCGCAGCTCAGGCGTCCGCCGCGCTGGCCGCCGAGGTCGACGAGCGCGGACGCACCCCCGCGGTCGTGATCGACGAGTCGCACCTCCTGGACCACCACGAGCTGGACGCGATCCGCATGCTCACCAACTACGACATGGACTCCACGACGCCATTCGCGGTGTTGCTGATCGGCCAGCCCACCCTGCGCAAACGGAACGGCGTCCTGGCGGCCCTGGACCAGCGGATCGCGATCAGCTACCAGATGCCGACCATGAGCAAGGAGGAGACCGCCAGCTACATCAAGCACCACCTCACGATCGCCGGACGATCCGATCCGCTGTTCTCCGACGACGCCGTCGACCTGATCCACCTCACCAGCCGCGGCCTGCCCCGCTCGGTCAACAACGTCGCCCTGCAGTCCCTCATCGCCGCGTTCGCCGACGAGAAGAGCATCGTGGACGAGTCCTACACCCGCCTCGCCATCGCCGAGACACACGCAACGGACTGAAGAGCGCCCGGCCGATCAGACGGCAGCGGCCCGCAGATCTGCGGCCGTCAGCAGCGACAACAGACCGATGCCCTCGACCGCGAGGGCATCGGCACCGCCTTGCTCACGGTCGATCACGCACAGAGCCTCCTGCACCTGAGCCCCCAGACCCCGCAGGTCCGCGGTCGACAGCACGATCTGTCCACCACTGGTGACCACATCCTCAACGACCAGCACCCGACGGCCTTCGACATCGGCGCCCTCGGCGAGACGGCAGGTGCCATACGGTTTGGCCTGCTTGCGCACGAACGCGCAGGGGAGCCCCGTATGCCGGCCAAGTGCGGTCACCACCGGGATGCCGCCCATCTCCAGGCCGGCCAGCACTTCGGTGCCCGAGGGCACCAGCGGAGCCATGCGCTGGGCGATCTCGTCCAACAGGACCGGATCACCCTCGAACCGGTACTTGTCGAAGTACTCCGTGGCAGTACGTCCGGACCGAAGGGTGAATTGCCCGGTCAGATGGGAGGCAGCATGGATACGGCGAGCAAGATCAGAGTGAGTCACAGACATCCAGTCTTCCAGCTGTCCCTCCCAGGCAAGACACCGGCTCTCTCCACGACAACGTGAACACGAAGCCGACACCGTGAACACCAAGAACCCCTGCGGCCTGCGGCCGCGGGGGTCATTTCACGCTCGCTCGTCATCAACGACACTGTCGCCGTCGTGCTCATCCAGTGCGTCGCGCAACACATCGGAGAGGACGCTGAAGCCGCTGCCGCCCACGCTCGCCTGAAGCGGCTGATTGAGCAGCGGCTGCTGCCTCGGACAGAGGAGGAGGATCGGGACCGCGGCAGCGCCTGGCTCCGCCGTACGACCTGTCGGACGCGGACGTATTGTTGGGTTTTCAGGCGCCTGCAAAGCGGAGGCGGCGTCAGAGGTAGGCCGCTCGTCGGCCCCGCGCTCACAACGCTAGAGGCCGGCAAGTCGGAGCGGCCCTTCGGCGTTTTCAGGGGGTGCTAGGCCTTCGCGCGGCGGGCGCGGAGCGGCTCGGCCGGCCGGTGCTCGACCGTCGTGCCGCGGTGGGAGGGCTTGTCTTCAGCCATCCGCTTGGCCTCCCACGCCTCGACCTCGGAGAGCGGGAAGAGCACTTGGATTCCGCTCTTGAAGCCCTTCGGGGCGCGACCTCGATGGCGGCGGATTCGGATGCCGTTCGGGGTGGTCTTCCAGCGCTTGGCCAGTTCGGCGACGGTGAGGTGGGGGGAGTCCTCAGCCGGGGGGCTGGTCATGGGATGCCTCGGTTTCGGTGTCGGTGATCTTGGCGATCACGGCCCGGATGCGGCGTCGGCTGTGGAGCTCTTCAGTGATGAGCCGCAGCACGGTCGGGCTGGGGTTGGCCTGGTCTCTCTCGATGCGGGTTTCGTTCTAGTGATCCTGGACAACGCGAATGGCGATGATGTTGAGTCGGTTCCCGGCGCATGCGCTCTCACGAGTAGCGTCTACCCGGTTCGCCTATCAAGGCTTATCTGAAAAGCCTATCTACTCGTGTATCGACTAGTCAATCAGATCTATCGCCGAGCAATTCGTGTCACTACTTGTTTGGTGGTCCGTCGCTACTCGGGACCGAATCGATCGCGGCCGGACTGTCGTACTTCATCGTGTACGACATGCCTGTGACGCCTCTGCCCCACTTGATCACTAAGTGTTTCGAGGCGCCGCTCTGCGCTGACGGCCCCGCATGCGCCAGAGCCCCGCACCGGATGAGGTGTGGGACGACTGCGCCCGCGGATAAGCCGTGCCGACGACCCAGCCCAGCCTCTTGCCCGGCCTGCCTCGTATGGTCGTGGCTCGACGTGCTGGGCACGAACAGCGGCTGGTCACACAGTTCTGTCCGGGCGCTGGGCTACCAACGTGACGACCTCACCGGCCAGGCCCACCGCCACGACCGCCCGGACCCCAGCCCGGACTGGCAGGACCACCCGGGCCTGCTGCCAGCCATCGACCAGTGGGGCTACATCGACCAATTCGCCTCGATGCGCGTCTCGTCCCTATCGGTCCTCATCCAGACGATGACGACCATGATCGAGAGCGCCTTCGTCCCAGCTGTTGCTCCTGATCCCATGCCGAGGCCAGCTCGACGACCGGCACATCACTGCTGAAGCGGAAGCCGCGATCTTCGCCCGGGCCGACGAGCTCAACGCCCGCAGCGCCGAGATCCTCAAGCGGTACAGCTAGGCTCGTAGGCATGGGAATCGACTGGGAGAACATGCTCGGCACAAGCGGCAACGGCCTCAACGATGCCTACGACAGCGCGGTCTCCGCGGTTATCTACAGCGAGGACCCGGGGGACAGCCGTCGGCCACTCCCAGTCGGTGAAGAGTGCGACGATACAGACGGCCTGCGCTGATCTGCGCACACACACGAAAACGCCCCCGCGGCGGACCGGACCTGGCGCGGTCCGGGCCCGCACCCGACGGGCTGCTGCGGCAGATCTCCGAGGCGAGTCTGATCCATCTCGCCTGCCACGGCGAGCTCGACGACACGGCTCCTCTGGAGTCCG
>JAOPYH010000155.1 GCA_025964715.1 Streptosporangiaceae bacterium
CCAGGTCGAACAGTGCGCCCTGGTCGTTGACCGCCCGGTCCCAGCCGAGGACCGTGGGCAGGTGCAGGTCGGGTGCGCGGGTGAGCTTCGTGCCGTCCGCTGAGTCACAGCCGATCGCGTCGGCGTACCGCAGGCGGCGCAAGCTGTTGACCCTGCCCATGTGGACCCACTTGCCGCGGGCCTTGGCCTGCGCGGTGAGGTCGCGGGCAGCCGGGCCGAGCTTCCAGGCCGTGTCTCCTCCGAGGAACAAGACGTCGAAGTCGTCCCAGGGCACGGGGAGGTCTTCCAGTCCGTTCTGTGCCACCAGCGCGGTGGGAAAGCCGATGTGGCGGATCCAGCCGAGCATGTGCCGGGACCGTTTGAGGGTGGCTCCCGCATCGCCGAGCACGTCGGGCGCGACCGCGAAACAGGCATCGCTGGTATCCGGGTCGCAAGGGTCGGACCCTTCCGCCCACCAGAGGTCTTGCAGCATGCCGAGGTACTTGTTGTCGCCCGGGTAGCCTGCGCCGGCCTTCCCGTCCTTACCGGGGCCGCAGCCGTTGTCGACGCACCACGCGCTCCCGGAGGGCCTCCGGTTGCCCTGCCTGGGGGTGATGATGCACGCCAGCCGGCCGCTGACCATCTGCTGCTTGATGGCGGGAGTCGAGGGGTTCGCGAAGTAGAGCACCGTGGCCTCCTTCCGGGGGTTTCGTCGGGGTGCCGCTGGCCCGGCACGGGGCACCGGGCCAGCGGCGTCATGGGGGGTCGGTCAGTCGTCGCTGTCCTGGTCCGGGTCTGGCTCCGGGTCCGCGTCGGCCGGGCTCGTGTCGCCCGTGTCCGGGGTGTAGGGCTTGCCAGCCATGACCGCCCGCTCGATCGCCGACGGGCCGTAGCCCCACCCGGCCAGGGCCGACAGGTACAGGGCCGTGTCGCCGTGCGAGGTCGGGTTGCGCCAGGTCTGGACCCCGGTGCTGCTCTCCTGCGCGGCGAGGACCAGGGTGAGAGCAATCACCTGTGCGCGGGTGTCGCTCGCCTTGGCGAACAGGTCTTCCAGGGCCCCGAGGCGCTCCGCGTCGTAGGCTTCGCCGTCGATGCCGAGGAGTTCGGTGCCGAGCTTGTGCGCGGGGTACTGCATGCTCCGCTGCAGAGAGGTGTCGCCGCTCGCGATGGCTTCGCACAGGAACCGGACCGCCCCGGCCGGGGCGCCCTTGCGGGCCGCGAACTCGCGGAGCCATTCCCGGCGGACCGTCTCGGCCGCCCGCCACTCCTTGTTCCCGGCGATCGTGACGCGCCGCTCCGCGCGCTGCTCCTCGCTGTCCTTGCCGGCGCTGGCCGTCGTGTACTTGCGGTGCCCGTTGGCCTTCGGGTCCTTGCAGTAGTAGCTGACCCGGGTGTCCGGGACGTCTTCGCCGTGCCGCCAGAACACGGCAACCGTTGCGACGTTGCCCGGGCAGTCCATGTGGGTCCCGTCGGTGAAGACCTTGCCGTCCGGCCCGGCCCAGTAGTGGGTCTGGTTCTCGTAGCTCATGCCGTCGGTGGAGACTTGGATGCCGGCCGCTTCCAGTTCGGCCACCTTGGCGGCCTTGGCCTCAGCCAAGGTGCGGTCGTTGCGGAGCTTCTGCAGGATGTGCCGGAAGGTCCCGTCGTCCTCGTGGGCGGCGTCGGTGAGCTTCTTGACCGCCTTGTCGTCGCCGTCGAACTCGGCGATCCCGGCCAGGTGTTCCAGGGACAGGGCCTTGTCCGTGGCGGCCGCGCTGGCGGACTCAGATCCGGTGATCTTCTGCGCGGCGGCGACCTGGTCCTTGCCGTACGGGGTGCGCTTGACGATCTGGGCGGCGGTCAGGCCGAGGTCCAGGAGCAGTGCCACGGCGTGGGTCGCGTCCTTGCCGGACAGTCCTTCCCGTTCCGTGTTCTCGTGGACCTGGCCGACCACGCGCTCGATGTCGGCCTTCGTCCCGGTCGGCTCGGTGGGGAACAGCATCACCGGGACCAGCTTCCGGCCGGCCTTGACCGCGCCGAGGGTACGGCGGTGGCCGAACCTGACCCGGATCCCTGCCTCGCTGCGGTACGCGACGATCGGTTCGAGGACTCCCAGGTCCTTGATGCTGGCCACGAAACCGGGCGTGACGTCGGCCTCGCGGATGTTGAGGTCCACGAGCAACGTGCCGGGGTCGAGGTACTCCAAGACTGCTTCTGCGGTGTCAGGCATTGGTCGTTCCCTTGGTCGGGCCCGCGTGCGCGGGCGTACTGGTGATCTCGGATCTCGCGGGGTCTTGGGTCGTCACCGGGCACCTGCCACGAGCTCCCAGAGAGCCCCCTGCACAGCCGTCCCCGGCCGGTCGGCGGGGTGGTACGGGCAGCGGCCATCGGGGCCGATGTCTCCCCGCCCGCACCAGCCGAGGTCCACGGAGACGACGTGGTCGCACACCGGGAGGACTGCGGCGGGCTGACCGGCCATGTTGTTGACCCCCGGAAACCGCTCACCCGCGGCCGCCAACTCGCGGGCCTGCTGCAGCGCAGCCGCGATGTCGGGGTGCTGGCCCTGGAAGACCGTGCGCAGGGACGCTGAGCCAGGCCAGGCCGGGCCGTGCCCGGTGCGGACCTGGTACTTGATCCGCCCGGTCACTTCTGGCCGTCCAGGAGCCCGGTGCGCCACTGGGCGATGCGGTTGACGTTCCGCAGGAGCCGTATAGCGGCCTGCAGGTCGTCGCGAGCGTCCGAGCCCTCCGGGCCTTCGGCGAGCTCGATGTCGTAGACCGCGTTGCCCGTGAGGGATTCCACGGCAGTCGCGGCGAGCCTGATCCCCCGCTCCGCCGTGCTGAGGCCGTCCGTTAGCTGGCCGACCAGGAACCGGAGGTTGCGGGCGTAGCTCTCCTCGTCCTCGCATTCCAGGCATTCCGCATCCCGGCCGTGGGGACAGACCGGCTGGGGCTCTCCGTCCTGCTCGGGCGCGTCGTCGGCGTGTGCGTTGTGCTCTGCCCAACCGATGACCTGGTCTTCACTGGGGCCGCTGTCTGGCCCGTCCGCCTCATACATGGGGTCTCTTTTCTCTCCCCGTTTTGCTTGACCGTTCCGATGGGTCAACCAAAGCAGGTGCCGACAATCTATGTCAAGTCCGATGGGGTGATGGGGGCGAAGTTTTCTCAGGTCACCGGGACCCGCCCCGATCCGGCGGCGGCTTCACGACACCCCGCACGTCCAGGCCGCGGCCCCCAGCCCGGGGGCGGCCGCGCTGGTTCCGCTGGCCCGCGGCCTGCCGCGACCGGGCCGCCCGCCAGGCGTTCAGGAACGTCACCCCGGCCAGCCCTTCCCCGGCAGGTGGTGGGGTGGCCGGCTTCTGCGCCTCGGGCCGTTTCCTGCACGTCGCCATGTGCGGCATGTAGCGCTTCTCAGGAGCCGCCACTCGCTCGTCCGCTGGGGCGTGCCGGGCCCGCCAGAGGCCGTGGACGTCTTTGTGCGCGGCGACGTTCCCCTTGTCGTCGGGGACCGGGTTGAGGATCTGGTTCGCGCCGCGCTCGGTCCGCGCGTAGAGCACGCGCTCCTTGCAGCCCAGCGGGCAGCTCGGCAGTTTGGCGCGCGGCCGGACGTCGTCGCCGGTCACTGGATGCGCTCCAACTGGGCGGCCAGCCGACGGACCTCACTAAGCAGGGCGGATCGGACGCGCTCGGCGTCCTGCATGCGCCGATAGGCCGTCACGTTCTGCGCCGCGTCGTCGAGGACGGCCGCCAATTCGGGGGCGGTGATCTGGCGGCCCTGGGAGTCCCGCCACGCGCTGAGCTCCATGCCGATCGCGGCTTCGAGTCGCTCGAGGAGATCGAGGCGCTGTTGCACGAACGGCGGGATCGACCGGCGCTCGGCGGTTTCGCGGCCGACCTGCTCTGCCCTGTGCAGTTCGCGGCGGTGCCGCTCGCGCATCCGGTCCATCTCGCCGAGGCGCTGATTGTCGGCCCGCCGCAGCAACTCGACGAGCAGCGGGACCGTGAGCTCCGGGACCTTCGTCGCCGCCTGGACGATCACCTTGAATCGGCGCCCGTTCGACGGGAGTTCCATCAGGCCCCAGCCTTCGGGGAGTTCGCCTGGCTGGATGATGCCGGGCGGGGCGACGATCCAGAAGCGGGAGCAGTACGGCCACCACGCTTCGGCCTTCGCGGGGTCGTCGAGTTCGCGGAGCCAGTCGGACCGGGACACCTTGATCTCGTGGGCGTCGATGCCGGTGCCGCGTGAGGCCCACATGCCGATCCGGAGCAGATCGCAGCGGCGCACTGTGCGCCCCGGTGCCTGCGGTTCGGCGATGAGGATCTCGCCGGACCTGTCCGAGCCGGGCTTGCGGTAGTGCTTGATCAGTGCCTCGCGGACCGCCGCGGTGGTCACCCCGGCCAGCTTCGGCTTCGCGGCCGGGGCGGCCTGCAGCGTGTCCTGCGCGGCGGTCACCGGGTGCTCCCGGTGGGCTCCCCGGTCTCAGCGGGTACGTGGGCGATCTGGAACCGGATGGGCGACCCGTCGGCCTTGAGTTGCATGTTGATCCGGACGACAGCGGTGCGGGCCAGCAGGAGTTGCGCGTACGAGCTCGGCTTGACGCCCTTCGCGCGCAGCTGGTCGAACTCCTCGGCGCTCATGCTGCGGTCACCTCCCGGGCGTACCTGACGAGCGGGGTATCGCCGGCGAGGTACAGCGGGTGGCGTGGCTGGCCGCCCCGGGTCGTGCCGAGGCAGCGGAGTTCCACACCGGCCCGGTCGAGCCGGCCGATCACCTCGGGTGCGCGGTCGTGCAGCCAGCCCCACGCTCCCCACGCGCCGATCACCAGCCGGCCCGGCAGGCAGTGCTGGTCGATGAACTCGTCGTTCCGCTCTCCGACCGCGTCCCGGTGGTGGCGCAGGTGCGCCGGGTGCGGGCTCCGGAGGCCGAACAGGTTGACCACCGTCAGCGCTGAACAGCCTTCGCGCTTGGCCAGGGCCACGCAGCGGCGGATCGTCGGGTCGTCCTGGGTGGCGGTCGCGGTGGACGGGTTGAGCATCAGCATCGTGAGCGTCGTGCCGCCCTTCGCCCACCGGCGGATGAGCAGATACCGGTGCGTCCCGGCCGTGTTGAACACCGCTTCGGAGTGGCCGATCAGGTCGGTGTGCTCCTCGTGGACCAGTTGCTCGGTCAACGGACTCCTGCCTCGATTGCTACCTGGCGCCGCTTCGCGGTCGCCCTGATTTCGTTGATGACGTCGGCGAACCGGCCGGTCGCCGCGCGGGGGTCCTGGCAGTCGCCGCGGGCCTCGTTGTATGCGGCGCGGAGGCGGCTGGGGATCATCAGCCAGTGGGACTTGCACGCCAGCCGGGACCGCTCGATCCGCTCGTCGCACGTCGGCCAGAAGCAGACGGCGAACACCGCGCCGGTCCGGCGCGGCAGCACCGTCCGGAGCGTGCTCGTGGTCCGCCGGGGCACTACTTCGTGCCCTTGTAGTTGAAGACCTGGGTGAGCGTGTGGAGGACCTCGACCAGGTCTTCCTGATCGGCCATCACGCGGTCGATGTCCTTGTACGAGTCGGGGTGCTCGTCGAGGAGCTCGGGGGCCTTGTCCGCGTTCCACGTACGCCCGGCCATGGCCGCCGTCAGCGACTCGGTGGTGAGCTCGGCGCGGGCGCGGGCTCGGGACATCCGGCGGCCCGCCCCGTGGGAGCACGAGGTGTAGGACGCCTGGTTGCCCCGGCCGCGGACGATGTAGGAGCGGGTGCCCATCGACCCGGGGATGACGCCGTGGTCGCCGACGTCGGCCTTGATCGCGCCCTTCCGGGTGATCCACATCGACCGGCCGTGGTGGTGTTCCCGGGCGGTGAAATTGTGGTGGCAGTTCGTCGTGGACACCACGAAGCCGAAGCCGACGACCTCAAACAGGGAACGGGTGATCGCCTCGTTCATCTGGGCGCGGCTGGCCATCGCGTACCGCTGCGCCCACAGCATGTCCTCGATGTAGGCGGTGAACTGCGGGGTCCCCTGCACCAGGTACGCCAGCGACGGGTCTTCCAGCGGGATGAACCAGTCGTCCATCAGCCGCTTGGCGATCTTCATGTGCCGGGTGGCGAGCTGGTTGCCGATCCCTCGGCTGCCCGAATGCAGCACGGTCCAGACCACGCCGCGTTCGTCGACGCAGACTTCGACGAAGTGGTTGCCGCTGCCCAGCGTCCCGAACTGGCACGCGGTGGTGTGCTCCTGCTTCGCGGTCAGGTCGCTGTGTGGCCGGCCCAGCGTGCCGAGGGCCTCATCGGTCGCCGGGTGCTCGTGGCCCTGGCCGACCCCAGCCGGGATGCGCTGCTCGACGAGCGGCATCAGCTTGGACAGGTCGTCGGGCAGGTCGCTCGCGCTGAGGCTGGTCTCGGACGCGATCATTCCGCATCCGATGTCAACCCCAACGCAAGCTGGCACTATCGCGCCCTCGGTGGGGATGACCGACCCTACGGTCGCGCCGATTCCGACGTGTGCATCGGGCATCAGGGCGACGTGGCCACGGACGAACGGGAGGCGGGCGGTCCGGGCCGCCTGCTCAATGGTCCCGGGCTCGATGTCAGATGCCCAGGACAGCACGTTGGCCGGCGCCAACTTAGTCGGCATTCGAGGTGATCCCTTCGCGGATAGCGCCCAGGAACCGGGCGATGAGCTTGTTGTGCCGGGCGTCGGCCAGGGCGTTGTGTTCGCCTGCGGGCATGGGCGGCACCATGGGGTCGCCGAGCCGGACGCACTCCTGCTTGAGGTCGTTCGTCCACATCGGGACCCCGTCGGGGAGGCTGCTCATCGGGCCGAATAGCTGGCACAGGGCCACGTGGTCGTACGCGCCGTACCAGGCCCACAGCTGCGGATCCGGGACGGCGACGATGAAGTCCCGGACGGCAATAGCAATGTCCTCGCGGTGGGCGACGTTCGGCCAGTCCGGGTGCTCGCGATCCCAGATCCAGCCGCCGTGGCCGTACGGGTGGGCTTTGACCGGCAGCGACGGGATGACGTTTTCCCGCAGCCATGGGTGCTCCCAGGCCGCGGTGATCAGCGCGGGGTCACGGGCCACCCGGTAAAGCTCCCGGCCGTCGTCGGTGACCATGCCGATCGAGATCAGCCGGACCGTCGAGCCGTTCTCGAGGAACTCGGTGTCGTAGTACATCGGGGTCGTCACTTCGCCACCGCCGGGACCGGGGTCGCGGTCACGTTGTGCCACGGGTGCGGGCACAGCTGCACTTCCCCTTCGGCCTGCAGGTTCGGGGTGTGGGAGCCACAGCGGGGGCAGCGTGTGTCCTGCCGCCAGTTGGTCGCCCACATGAAGTCCAGGCCGGCGGCTTCCGCGCACTGCCGGTCCTCGGGCCGGTCGCCGACCATCAGGGCGAACGACGGCGGGTAGCACTCGTTGGGGAACCGGCGGGCCAGGTTGGCTGACGCGGTGGCTACCGCACCGAGGGACGGCTTGCGGCACCAGCAGTGCGCCACCTCGGGGTGCTTGGCCTCCGGGTGGTGGGAGCAGACGCTGATCTGGTCGAACAGGTGCCCGGTCTGCCGGTTCGTCTCGTCGATCGCGGCGGCGACCTGCTGCCAGGTGACGATGCCCAGCGCGATGCCGCCCTGGTTGGTGACGCCGACGATCCGGCCGCCGGTCTCCTTCCAGCGGCGCATCTGCTGGATCGCGGCGGGGAACACTTCAACATCGGCCGGGTCGTTGACGTACCGGCCCAGTTCGCTGTAGCCCTTGCGGACGGTGCTGTCCAGGTCCAGGTACAGCACCTTGACCGGGCGGCCGGGCAGGAAGCAGTTGTGATCCGGGCCGTACGGGAGCTGGCATCGGCTGCAGATCACCCGGTCGCCCTCGACGCGCGGAGCGTCGTTGTCGACGAGTTCCTCGACCTCGAACGCCTGCGGGAGCGCGTGACGCTTCCCGTTGTCGAGCTCGATCAGGATGGTCGGGTGGTCGGCCAGGCCGACGATCCGGCCGGTCCAGCCGTGGCCCGGGCTGTGCGGGTTGGTCAGCCGGACCCGGGCCCGGCGGGAGACGAGGCGGCTCAGCGCGCCCATGCGGCGCATCGCGTGAAGGGCCTTCATGTCCGGCGGGACGTGCTCGAACTCGGCGCGGCCAAGGTCGTTGGGGGTGGTCAACGGTGCTCCTTCGGTGATGGGTCGGACGGCACGGTGCCGTCCTCTCGGGTGATCGCGGCTCGTGCCGCCTGCTGGATCGCCTCGACGACTTCCGGGCGGGCCTGGCCGCCCGGCGTCAGCGGGTTCGCTGCGCGGATGAGGTTCCGGGGGTGGGCATCGGGCTTGCTCAGTTCGAGCGCGAGCTCCCACCAGACCCGCTCCGCGGTCCACGGCGGGTTGGCGTTCTGGGTGGCGAGGAGGGCGCCGATGGTCGCGTCCTCGGTCCAGTCGGGGTCGCCGGGCCGGGCGGCCACCACGGCGGCGGCCACGCTCGGAATGTCGAGGATCACGACGCCTCCAAGTCGTCGAACAGGCCCGGGTGGGCCTGCGGGAACGGCCGGTTCGACCACAGGACCTCGGTGCGTTCCTGGTTCCGGCCGTTGCCGGTGAACGCGGACACCTCGGTCCGGCGCCAGTCGCCGAACAGGCCGTCGTAGAGCTCACTCGCGTAGCCGGACAGCAGCACCGCCGACCGGCACGCCATGAGCGCCCGGGCCAGGGCCCGGTGCGACTCGTCGTCGCGCATTTCGTGGGTGTAGACCGGGCCGCGGTCCCACGCGCGGACGCTGCCCGGATAGGGCGGATCGACGTAGAGCAGGACGCTGGCGTGCTTGCCGTACGCGGCGATGACGTCCAGCGCGGGCCGGCATTCCAGCGACACCCGGGCGAGCCGCTGCGCCGCCGGTGGGATCCGGGACGTGTAGCCCGCGAGGTATACGGGCATCGACGCGGAGCGGCCGCGCGGGTCCTCGTAAAACCGCCACCCGCCGCGGCGGCCGAGCTGGCTCCCGCGTTCCTGGGTCAGCCGCACCCACACCCGCCGCGCCGTTTCGAGGTCGTCACCGGCCGGCTCACGCGCCTGGTCGAGCTCGACCCGCGCGTGGGGCGTCAGCGCGCACATTCGCTCGAGGTCCCCGGGGCGCTCCCGGAGCACCCGCCAGAACGTGACCAGCGCCCGGTCGAGGTCGTTGACGGTCTCCATCGGCGACGGCTGCTTGGCCAGCAGGACCGCCAGCGACCCGGCGAACGGCTCGACGTAATGCTCGTGCCGAGGCAGCAGCGCGGCGATCCGGGCCGCGAGGGCGGTCTTCCCACCGAAGTACGTGAACGGGGGCTTCACGACACCTCCCGCTCACTCGGGGTGTCGAGGCCGTGAGGGATCAACGGCCGTTCGCCTGGCTGCCGCTGGGGGCTTCGACGATGGCGGCCAACTGATGGGTCTTCGATTACCTGGAATCGAGCGGGAGCCGGACTCCCTTCCACGGTCCCATCAACTACAGCACCATCGTTTATTCGCTCCTCTTCCTCCTCTTCCTCCTTAGTAGGACGCTCAGCGTCCTGTGGATGGACATTTTGCGTCCTATGGCTGGACACAAAACGTCCGGTGGTCCTCGTCTCGGCAGGACGATTAGCGTCCGGTGCCATAGGACGCTTTCCGTCCGGTGGTGCCATTTCATCCACAGGACGTTTAGCGTCCGGTGGCACGACCTGACGCCACTTCCGCGGTGGCGGTACCTCGCCCTCCGGGCACGGGCCGTCCAGGTACAGCCGGTACCGGGCGCTCTGGGCGCGCTGGCTACCGAACCGGGCACGTTCTGACGTCCGGATAGCCCCGGCCGCCTGCAACTCAGTCATCGCGCGCCGCACCGATCGCAGCGCAGCCTCGTACCCAGCCGGGTCGTCGGCCTTATCCGGAACCTCGCGGCCGAACGCCAGTTGCGACAGCGCCTCATGGCCAAGGCCGAACCACGGCTCGGCGTCCCGGTCGGCAGCGACCAGCGCCATATAGACGAGAGCGCGCAAGGCATGGTCGCCGAGGATCGCTCCGTACGCGGCGTAAGCACGGATCGCATTGGAAGCCCCCATAGGCCCTAGTGGCCCTCCCGGCGGACCGGGCGCGCCTGGACGGCTGGCGTGGCGATGACCATCAGGCGACCCGCTCTCGTGCCCGCCGCGACTCCTGCCGGCGCAGGTCGCGGCGTTCGTCTTCGTCAAGGCCGCCCCAGACGCCGAAGTCCTGCCCGGTCTCGATCGCGTACTCGAGGCACTCGATGCGGGCCGGGCACAGCGCACAGATGCGCTTGGCGCTGTCGGCTTGCTGGGCGGCTGGGCCGGTCGTGCCGATCGGGAAGAACAGTTCGGGGTCCCGGGTCAGACACGCGGCGCGGTCCATCCAGCCCTGGTCGGCCGCGCTCATGCTGCGACTCCCCGGGTGCGCTCAAACGCCTTGTCGATCGCGGCCACAGACACGCCCAGCCGCTCGGCGGCCTGCTCCCGGGTGTGGCCCTGGCCCATCACGTCGAGGGCCTCCTCGGCGAGCTCAGCGGACCCGCGCGTCCGCCGCTGCGACCGCTTCCAGCCCTCGGCCGGCCGCGCGTCTGGGTCGTCGATCGCGCCGTCGTCCCACGCGGCCGGGAGGACCCAGCCGTGTCCCTCGGCGAAGTTGCGCGCCCGTGACGCCGAGTTCCGCTCGTAGCGCGTTGTTTCCGGCGGCGGCTGCAACCACAATTCGCGGTAGAGGTCGAGGACAGCGCGGGCGGTCGCGGCCCTGACCTGGGAGGCCCGCATCATGCGGCAGAAGTTCGGCCCGGTCTGGCCCAACCGTGCAGCCAGGCGGGCCTGGGAGTGGCCGAGCGCGACGAGGGCCTGCAGACGGCGGTGGGTCCCGGTGGCGTCCACCCGGGCACCGGCCCAAAGGTCCTGCACCTTCGGCTGGACGGCGAGGATCGCGGCGGCGGTCTCGGGACGGATGCGCTTCGCCGGCTCGCGGCCGGGACGTCCGTGGAGCAGGTTCCGGAC
>JAOPYH010000225.1 GCA_025964715.1 Streptosporangiaceae bacterium
GGGGTGTGAAGCAGTTGGAGTTCCAGGAGTTCTACCAAGCCAGCCGGGACGTATGCCTGCGGGCGGTCCTGGCGAGCGTGGGCGATCGGCAGCTGGCCGAGGATCTGGTCGCCGAGGCGTTCACCCGGGCCTGGACGTCGTGGCACAGCGTCAGCCGGCATCCGGCGCCGCGCGCGTGGATAGTCCGTACGGCGCTCAACACCCGGGTCTCGTGGTGGCGTCGGCGACGACGGGAGGTCGCGCTGGATCGCGGCCACGAGGTCGCCGAGACCACGGCCGACGGCCGCGGTGTGGACCCCACGCTGCTGACCGCGCTGCGTCGATTGCCGCAGCGGCAACGGGAAGTGATCGTGTTCCGGGTCTTCCTCGACCTCGATACCAGGACCACCGCCAAGGTCCTCGGTATCGCCCCGGGGACCGTCACCGCCCACCTGTCGCGAGCTGTCACGACGCTGCGCGACCATCTCGTCACCGTCGACAACCCGGAGGTCGGGTCATGAACACCCACGACACAGAGGCGACAGCGGTACTGCGCGCACTGAAGGATTCGCTGGACGGCGTCACCATGCACACCCGGGTCGACCAGATCGTGACCGCGGGCCGGGCGCGCCGCCGCCGGCGCCGCCTCATGGGGACGGCGACAGGAGTCGCGGCAGTCACCGGCCTCGCGCTAGGTGTGCCGGCCCTCAGCCACCCGTCAACCGCGCCGCTCGTGGCGCGTCTCAGCACCGGGGCCGGCTCGGTTCACATCCGCACGGCCGCCTTCACCGTGGACAGCCACACCGACGGCACGGTCCATGTGACCTGGGACAAGAAGCGATACTTCCAGGACCACGAGGGCCTGCAGCGAGCCCTGCGCAAGGCCCGGTTCCCGGTGCTGATCAAGGAAGGCGTCTTGTGCAAGGGACCGCAGGACGACGGATACCTGAACCCGAGCGGCGTCGGACGCGGGGTCGACCGCGTCATGAAGGGAGAACGGAGGGGCGAGGACACCGTCGTCTTCGTCTTCAAGCCCTCCGCAATGCCCGCCGGGAAACAGCTGTTCATCGGCTACCTGTCCCCGTCCCAGCTGGCCGTCACGCACGGGCGGCCCGGATCCGTCGAGCGGCTGGTGTCCACCGGAGTACCGCTGACGTGCACCAGCCAGGTGCCTCCCCCGAACCAGACCAAGAACGGGCCTGTCACGCACCGCGGCTAACCCCGCCGGGACGGTCCCGTCAAGGGCGCGTGAGTGCCTGGCGCCTGCTGCAGGAAGGTGCGTTCGGACCCGTTGTGCGTGCGGGCGATCGCGGCTTCGTACGCTTACGCCGCCTCGGCGTGACGACCGAGGCGGCGGAGCAGGTCGGCACGGATGGCCTGGAAGAGGTGGTAGCCGTCGAGGTCGAGGTCCTCGACGAGGGTGAGCGCCGCCTGCGGTTCTTCGACCTCGGCCACCGTGACCGCGCGGTTGAGGGCCACGACCGGGCTCTGGGCGAGCGACAAGAGCTGGTCGTACAGTTGCAGGATCTGCGACCAGTCTGTGGCGGCGGCGGTCGGCGCGTCACTGTGAACGGCGTGGATGGCCGCCTGGATCTGGTACGGGCCGGGCTGGTCGCGCTGAAGGCATCGCCGGACGATGGCCTGGCCTTCGGCGATGAGGGCCCGGTCCCACAGGCCGCGGGCCTGGTCGGCCAGGAGCACGAGGTCGCCGTCCGGGGTGGTGCGGGCGGCTGGCGCGACTCGGTGAGCACTATGAGCGCGAGCAGTCCCATGGCCTCTCGTTCGTTGGGGATGAGCTGGACAAGGAGCCGTCCGAGGCGGATGGCCTCCGCGCAGAGGTCCTCGCGGACGAGCCGCCGGCCCGAGCTGGCCGTGTATCCCTCATTGAAGATCAAATAGACGACGGTGAGAACGGCCCGCAGGCGGCCGGGCAGGTCGGCATTGACAGGGATTCGGTACGGGATTCGCGCGTCGCGGATCTTGCCCTTGGCCCGGACCAGCCGCTGGGCCATGGTCGGCTCGGGGACCAGGAAGGCGCGCGCGATCTCTGCGGTGGTGAGCCCGCCGAGCAGCCGGTCGAGGACCGCCACCGCGCGTCCATCCTCCTCGCGGAAGACCCGCTCGATCACCGGTGTGGATGCCTGCGGCATGCCGATGTCACTCGCAGGATCCGTCCTGCAGCGGCCTGACCTCGATCGGGAGGGTGATCGCCCGGGCCAGCTTGCGGCCCCACTCGAGGGCGGCGTCGAGATCTGGCGCCTGGATGACCGTGAACCCGCCGAGGTGCTCCTTGCCCTCACGGCCTCGACGTCCCGCATGATCGGCTCCAGGAACTCAGGCGGGGGCGGGGTGTCCGAGTCAGGCTGGTAGATGCTGAGCAGGTACTGCTTCACGACTGTTCCTCCTTGACGTCACCACCGGGACCGTGCCCGGCGGCCCTGCCCCGGATCGACACCTCGGCACGCCGCATTTCGGCAACAAATCGGCACAGCCGACGGCCCTCGCCCAGCGATCTCAACCGGTTCCTCATCGGCGCCGGACTTGGAAATAGTTGATGTATGGACAAGAGGTGTGTTGCAGCTAATATCGGGCACAACGGGGCCGATGGGCGACGGACATCCTGGTTGCCCAGGTCATGGGCTTGATCGTTGTATGAC
>JAOPYH010000074.1 GCA_025964715.1 Streptosporangiaceae bacterium
GGCGCCCGGCCGCCATCGAACGCCTCAGCAAGGTGATCGACCGGCACCTCTGCCGCCCCGGCGAGCACCTCGTCCCCGAGGACCAATCCCAACGGCAGACACCGCCGCCCCCACCTGTCCGGCCCGGCGAGGCGATCCGGCGGCCGATCCCCGCGGGCCGGCAACTGGCGCTGCCCGAACGCTGGAACGCCAACTACACCGCCGCTGTCGAGGCCGATCTCGCATGGCGCTCGCAGCGCGAGGCCAATCAGGCCTAGGGCGGCGGCCCGACCCTCCCGGGCTACGGGCCAGATGGTGTGGCAGACCCCGCAGGTGACTGGGAAGATTCGCCGCCAGGCCGCCGTCGGCGGTGCACTGGCACCGCGCGGGATGGCCTTGATCTCCATCCCGGCCGGTCGGGCCGCGCTCTTCACCGCGAGCAGCCGGGCGTGCCGGTTCGCGCCGTGCAGCACGAATTGTGGCGGGCCATGGCGCCTCTGGACGGCGTGTCCCGCCGCCACGGCGCTCACCGCAACCGTACTCCCCGGCGGCCGGCTGACCTCTGTTCTACTCGTGACGACTCCGGTGTCAGAGCGCCCCCAACTGCGGAACCCCGGACGGCACCGCTGCGTAGACCTGGACGTCGGTGCGTTCGGTCAGCTTGTCCTCGACAACGGCTTCGAGTTCGGCGACCGCTGCCGACCGGCTGTGCTCGTCGAGCGCCTCCGGCGACGACCACTTCTCGACCATGACCAGCCTGCGTTCGTTCTCGTGCAACGCGTAGAGCTCGCACCCTACGTCCTCGGCGTGCACGCGTGCGACGGCATGTCGGAAGGCGTCGATGACGGCTTCGCGACCTTCGGCGGTGGGGTGGATCGTAGCGACGACGACGACGCTCACGTGGAGTCTCCTGACATTTGATCGGGCCGCGCCGGACATACGAGCCATCGCGACGGGTGTTGACGAGAAGCGTGGCGCAGCTTAGCTTCCTGTCCGTCGACGGTCGACCGTCGACGGAACGAGGGAAGTGATCAATTGATGGCTTCGGAGCATCAGGGCCTGAAGGCCGCTGGGCGGACGTTCCGCCGGAACGTCCTCAGTGACGACATCTACGAACACCTGCGAGCGGCGATCGTGGACGGCCGTCTCGAGCCCAGTACCCGCATCGTCGAGGAGGCGCTGGCGACCGAACTCGGTGTCAGCCGGGCGCCGTTGCGTGAGGCGATCCAGCGGCTGCGCCGCGACGGCCTCGTCGCCGGCGTCGGTCGGGACACCCGCGTGATCCAGCTGTCGCCGAAGACGATCCGCGAGCTCCACCTCATGCGCGCCACACTTGAGACCCTGGCCTTCCAGAGCGCCGCTCGGCTCGTCACCGATGAGGAGGTCGCCGGCCTGCAGAGCCTGGTCGACGATATGCGCCGCGCCGGGACGGCCGGCTCCCGGAAGATGTCCGAGCTCGATTACGAGTTCCACCGGAGGATGTGCAAGATCTCCGGGATTGAGCGTCTCTACGACGCCTGGCACGACCAGCACGTCCTGTTCGCGCTCTGGCTCAACGTGGCAGGTCGGGCCCACGAGGACAGCGACTACCTGGCCGACAACCACGGAGCACTGCTGGCCGCCGTCCGCACCGGTGATCCGAAGGACATCGCCTGGGAGGTGACCCGGCACGTCTACGGCGTCGGCAGCGCGCTGTCCCACGAGAGGCAGCAGTGGGTCGAGGACCGTGCCCTCCTGCTCGGTGAGGACGTCGCGACGATCCGTGCGAACGATGGGAGCCGATGGTCATGAGCATCGTCAACCTGACCCTGCCGCTCTATCCCTTCATGCCGGTGGGCAACGTCTGGGCGTGGGACTCGCCGTTCCAGCGGACGCCGATCCTTACCCCCGAGTCGCACGGCGTCAGCGCGCACCACATCACCTTCCACAGTGAGACAGGAACCCGGCTGATGCTGGGCGCCTGCTACGACGCGTCCTCACCGAGGCTGCACGAGATGGACTACCGCGCCTTCGTGAACCGGCCCACGGTGGTCGTCGACATCCCGAAGGGTCCCGGCGAGGAGATCGAGCCGGGCGACATCGACGCGACGCTCGCCAAGGACGACGAGTTCCTCGAGGGCGACGCGGTGCTGATCCGCACCGGCTGGGGCGACGACGAGCGCTACCGGACACTCGGGGACGCCTACGCCTCGACCAGCCCGCACTTCTCGGTCGCGGGCGCGGAACGACTCATCGAGGTCATGCAGGCCAAGCGGTCGGATGTGATGCTGACCGACTGCTCCTACATCGGCAATCTCGGCCACGCGCACATGTTCCCCGAGTGGTCCTCGCGGGAGCCGTGGGACCGGCCGCCGTTCCCGTCTCCGCAGGCGCGCATCTACATGCGGCACTACACACCCGACCGTGGCGCCGGAGGCGGGGCGCCCGATTGGGCGGCGTCCGTGCCGCTGCACGGCGCGATGTCACCGGTCGCGGCCCTGGCCAACTGCGGTGCGATCCGCGCCAAGCGGGTCCGGGTGACGGTCCTGCCGCTGTTCCTGCGCGGTGGCGAGGGCGCCCCGTGTTCCGTCGTCGCCATCGAGGACTGATCCCATGACCGTGGACACCGTCGTCAACCTGACCATGCCCATCTCCCCCTACCTGCCGGTCGGGGGACTGCACGCGTGGGAATCGGCATACCGAACGGAGCCGATCGCCACGCTGGAGCACAACGGGGCAAACCTCTTCTACATCACCATGTGCACCGGCACGGGCACCCGCCTGCGAACGCCCGGATTCGGCGACGCCACAGGGGCGCAGATCCCGGACATGCCTCTCACCGCGCTGGTCAACGTGCCGGCCTACGTACTGCGGGTGCCCAAGGGGCCTGGGGAGGCCATCACCGCCGCGGACGTGGATGACGCGCTGGGCGGGCTGCCGGACTGGGCCGGGCAGGCGCTGATTCTCGTGACCGGATGGGGGGACGCCGAACGCTGGGAGCAGTTGGGGGAGCGGTACGCACTCGAGACCCCCCACCTGAGCACGGAGGCGGCCGAGATCATGGCGTCGCGCATGGCCGAGCACGGCTCGACACTGCTGCTCACCGACTGCGCGCATCTCGACCGCGCTTCCGTCGCCCGCGAGGAGTGGGCCGATCTTCCGCCGTGGCTGCGCCCCTCCTGGCCGTCGGACCAGGCCAAGGCCTACGTGCGGCACTACACGCCGGAGAAGGTCGCCCGCGACTGGCAGGCGACGCTGACCCTCACGCGCAGCGCCTCCGTCGTCGTCGGCCTGGCCGGCGCCGGCGCGCTCGCTGCGGCAGAGGTCCAACTGACCGTCCTCCCCCTGTTCATCGACGACGTCGCCGAGGCGCCGTGCACCGTCGTCGCCGAGTCGCTGGAAGGAATCGAGAACCGATGACCGCCGTGGAACCCCGATCCCGCGAGATCGTCAGCATGCCCGCCGAGCCGGGTCGCATCATCGCCGTCAGCCTCGCTCCCGGCGAGCAGCTGACCGACGCCATCGAGAGCGTCTGCCGGGAACACGGGGTGACCACCGGGGTCATCAAGTCGGCGGTGGGCACCATCAGCGAGGTCTACCTGCGCAATCCCCGCGACATCACCACCCTGCCGATCCACAACGAGCACGAGTTCGCCGACGACATCGACACGGTGGTGCTGCAGCGTCCCATGGAGATCCTGTCGCTCCAGGGCA
>JAOPYH010000121.1 GCA_025964715.1 Streptosporangiaceae bacterium
TGCTGCACAGCGACGTCGCGACTTACCTGTCGGCGATGCACCGCGCGGTCGCAGCGTTCGAGCGGATCGCGGCCCCGGCGCGGGTGGAGACAGACGCCGTGCTGGCCGAGTGGAAAGGACAGGCCCATGACGCGGCGGGGGTGTTCGGGTGAGCCAGGGATGGGATGAGCCGGACGACGACGCGCCGATCCAGCGGACCCGGCGGACTGAGCGGCTGCTCCTCGTGCTCCTCGCCGGGGTGCCGGTTTCGGCCGCGATGCTCACCGAGCTCGCCCACGTCCACCGCAGCGCGGTCCGGGTGTTCCTGCGCCGCCTCGAATGGCACGGCTGGGTCACCGGCACGGCTGGCCTGTACCTGCTCACCGCGACCGGACGGGACCGCGCCCTCGAAATCCTGCAGCTACAGACGACCCCCTCATGACCGACGGCCCGCTGACCCTGGTGTCGGTCATCACTAGCCCGAGCCGCGATCGGGAGTGCATCGCCCACTCACGGGCCTGGCACATCCCCACCGAGCAGGTCGAGGCGTTCGCCCAGGCCATGACGGAGCGGTTCGGACGACCGCTCCACGAGAGCGTTTCGACCGTCGGAAGCATGGTCGATGCTGCCGACCGGGACGCCGACAAGATCACCTTCTACGACCCGGAGGAGACCCCGGATGCCTGACCCCACCCAAGGCCCCGTAGCGGCCTACCTGGAACACGTCCGCCAAGACCTCCGCACTCCGGGGGAGGTGGCCACCGACCGCATCCGGGAAGAGCACGTCCCGGCCCTCCTCGCTGTCGCTGACGAGGTGGTGAAGCGGCACCGCCGCTCCGTCCTCCCGGCCAGCATGGGCGAGCACCGCGGCCGGCACTTCTGCGTGGCCTGCACCGCAAGCACGGACGACCAGACGGTCTACGAGGACTGGCCATGCCCGGAGTACGAGGCCGTCTCCCGCGCCCTCGCGGGGGAGGTGCCCGGTGCCTGATCAGTACGTGATCACCGTCAAGGGGGGCCAGAAACTCGTGGTGCCCGCCGGGCCGGTCTACGACGACATGGCCGAAGCGGTCGAGATCGCTGACAAGGCCAACGCCCGCGCAGAGCTCACCGGCCGGGAAGCCGGCTACGGCATCGCCCGACTCACCCCCATCGACCTCGAGAACGAGGAGACCCCCGATGCCTGACCTGACCGAGGAGCAGGACAACGTTCTGCAGGACGTCGCGACCCTGCTGGCCGGCCTGCAGGTCCCGGTCAGCCTGAGCATGCCGCTCGGGACAGCCCGCATGGCCTGGACGAGCCTGCACGCTCGGCTCAAAGCGTTCGGGTGGGCCACACCCGAGGAGTACCACGCAGCCCTGCGCCAGTTGTTTGCCGCCGAGGAGCACACGGCATGACCCTCAGCCACGAGTTCCGGCCCCTCGGCCCATGGACCGACCCTGAGACCTGGCCCCGGAAATCCGCCTACATCTTCCGAGCCGGCTGGCACGACACGCTCACCCTCCTCAGCGACGAGATCGACTACCTCGACGCTGGCCGGGTCATCATCCAGGTCGATGTCGAGGACAGCAACATCCGCCGGGACGGCGGCCTCCGCGCCAACGCCAGAGTCATTCACCCGGGCGTGGTGATCTCGTTCGACTCCAAGTACGGCCCGCTTCGGTACGCGACCGACGCCTACGAAACCGTAGGCAGCCGGGAAGGATGGCGGGCGAACGTCCGGGCCATCGCGCTCGCCCTGGGTGCGCTCCGGGCGGTGGATCGCTACGGCGTGACCAAGCGGGGAGAGCAGTACACCGGCTGGACCGCGCTCCCGGCCGGCACCGGGGGCACGCTCCGGGTGTTCGGCTCGGCCGACGAGGCTCTCCGGTGGATGCGCACGGTCGCCAAGGAAGAGGGCCTCGACACCGGCCAGGTCGCCTCGAAGATCTACCGCGACCTGGCCCGCCGCCTGCACCCCGACAGCGGCGGCAGCCCGGAAATGTGGGAGCGCCTCGACGCCGCGAAGATCATGCTGAGCGCGGCCGGCATTCTCCCGTGACCGGCGAGGAACGGCCGGTCCGGATCCAGCTTCCGCGCCCACCGGAGCGGACGGCCAGCGCTGGCGCCATGGAAGCGTTCGTCCGCGCGTTCGAGGACCTGGCGCGGGCCATCGTCCAGGCGTATGCGCCGCATATCCGCGCGTTCTCCCTGCTGGCCCACACGATCGACTACTCGCTCCGCCCGGCCTGGCATCGCCGGTTCTGCACACGATGCCGCCCGCGCCGGGCGTCCCGGCCGCTGGCGATCGACGGCCATGCGTACCGACGGCGGCAGCGCGCCCGGCAGAGGAGACGCCGTGGTTGACCTCCTCCGCGCTCTGCGACGGCCCGCGCCGCAACCGGCCGCGCCGCCGGAACCGGCGCCGCGGTGGTTCCCGCCCCGGGACCTCCGGACCGGACTCGACCCGGCCGACCCAGCGAACGCGGAGCTCCTCGACGTCTGCCCGCTGTGCGGCATGCACGACCCGCTACTCCGGGCCGACGTCACCGACTGGCACGGCTGGCCCGCCCACGCCGCGTGCAAGCGCTTCACCCCGCCCGAGCTCCCGCCGCGCCGGCCACCGGCCCCGGCCGTGCCGGTGGTCCCGTCCGGGACCGTCGGCTCGTCGGCCCGATGGTTCTGGCCACCCGCCGACGAGACCCGGCCCCGGACGATCCGGATCCGGCCGGGGAAGGGGATGCAGGTGCTCGTCACGGTGGCCCGGGCCGGGGAAGGAACACGCCACTTCGCCCTGCCCGTGGACCCGGCCAACCCGCACCTGCCGAGGATCGACACCGTGGCACTGATCGGCGACTCCGCGGGCGTGATCCCGGGCCACCCTTCGGCCGACCCGATCGGGTCCGCGCTGCCTCCCACCGTTCACCCGATCGGCCTGGTCTACGTCCCGCCGGGCGCGTCCAGCCTCACGAAGGGAGA
>JAOPYH010000253.1 GCA_025964715.1 Streptosporangiaceae bacterium
CGGGGGGCGCGCCGGCAAGCAGGTGCGCGGAGATCTCGAGCTCGGGCTCCACCGATCGGGCCGGTCGCACCGCGGCGCGAAGGAGCTGCTCGGCCGCCAGAGGGCGGTGGGCAGACCAGCGGCGACCGGGATCACCTCGTAGGGAGCGATCGCCACGCCGTAACGGAACGCGTGCACGAGGAGAAGGCGAGACTGGCGTGCCGCGGCCTCCGCCGCAGCCCACTCCACCGCGTCGCCGGACTGGCCATTGACACCCCCACGACGGCACCGAGATGCCGGCCGGTGGTCATCTGGACTCCGGAACGGCCGGCGCCGGGACTCGGGCGGCGACATCGACGGCGTAGCCGCCCGACTCGGCGGCCGAGTCGCTGCGCGGCCGATCTGGCCGACCTCCTTGGTCGGGGCCGCCGGTCACGGCCGTCGCGATGCCAGAGGTGACGCCCGTCGCCTCCGGATCCGCACGCCCGGGGGCGCCTCCGGGCGTGGACGCAGACTCCCCCGCTACGGCGCCTGCGCTTCCCGTGACCGGCGCTGGAGGGGTCACGCGTTCGAGGAAGCGGAGCAGCTCAACGGGGAAGGGCAGCACGAGCGTGGAGTTCTTCTCGGCGGCAACCTCGACGACGGTCTGCAGCAGGCGCAGTTGCAGCGCCGCGGGTTGCCCGGTCATCACCTCGGCGGCCTCGGCGAGCTTCACGGAGGCCTGCAGTTCACCTTCGGCGGTGATCACCCGCGAGCGCCGTTCGCGTTCGGCCTCGGCCTGTCGCGACATCGACCGCTTCATCGACTCCGGCAGGGCGACGTCCTTGATGTCCACCCGGTCGATGTGGATACCCCAGTCGACAGCAGGACTGTCGATCATCAGTTCCAGGCCCTGGTTGAGCCGTTCCCGGTTGGACAGCAGGTCATCCAGGTCGCTCTTGCCGATGATCGAGCGCAGCGACGCCTGGGCGACCTGCCCGATGGCCGCCTGATAGTTCTGCACGTCCACGACCACCCGCACCGGGTCGAAGACCCGGAAGTAGACAACGGCGTCGACCTTGACGGTGACGTTGTCGCGGGTGATGCCCTCCTGCGCCGGCACCGGCAACGTCACGATCTGCATGTTCACCTTGTGCAGCCGGTCCGCCATCGGCGCGATCATCGTGAGCCCTGGCCGGCGGGTCTGGCCCCGCAACCGGCCGAAGCGAAAGACGACGCCGCGCTCGAACTGGGTAACGACCCGGAGACTGGACCCGACGAGGACCATAACCACAGCCAGAACCACCAGCAGTATGTAGATGGCCATCACTCCGCCTCCGAACACTTCCCGAGGTCCTGCTGCGGCTGCGCTCTGGCCACGTCTTCTGGCCCATTGCGACGGCGACCATCCCCGGCTACAGGGAGCCCGGCGACCGCATCGAGGTCTCTCAGCTGCGGCCAGCAGCGCCACAGCAGCCAGCCCAACCCTGTCGCAGCGGCGATTGCAACAGCACCGCCGCGGACGCCGTTGACCAGCAGGAAGACGCTCGCCGAGCCGGCGATGACAACGACCGTCGCCGTGAACGCCCGCTCGCCGCCCCACAAGGGGTGCTGACGCCGTCCCGGACAGAGCCGACCGGGCTCTGGCCCTGCCGCCCCGTAGGACCGCTCCATCTCCTCCAGGGCCTTCCGTTCGTCTTCGCTCAGCACGACCCCACCCCCTCGTGGCGGTGCCTCTCGAGCCCGCTCTCCGGGGCCCGGGAATGGTTCCCTCAGAATATCGTGAGGCGATATACTTGTCGAGTGAGTCCAGCGGATCTGGGGTGGGCAGAGCATGATCCGTCCGTGGTGGAGGAATCGCCGGTAGGGGCACAAGCACTCACCAAGGAGGATTTCGAGGCGTTGGCCCGGTTCCGTTTCGGAATCCGGCGCTATCTGCGGTTCAGCGAGGAGACGGTGCGCCGACACGGCGTGACGCCGCAGCAATACCAGCTTCTGCTTGCGCTCAAAGGCTTCCCGGGCCGCGATTGGGCGGTCGTGCGGGAGCTGGCCGACCGGCTGCAGCTGCGTCACCACACCGTCGTGGAACTGGTAAACAGGGCACAAGGGGAGGGCCTGGTCGCGCGAACCCCAGACCCCGACGACTCGCGGGCCGTCCGCGTTCTGCTGACCGATGAGGGCGAGCGAATCCTGGGCCGCCTCAGCGCCCTGCACCGCGACGAACTCCGCCGCATGAACACCGCCCTGACCCTTCCCCGATCGCAGGCGCAATGACGAGCACCGAACCGCAGCCGCGGTCGCTTCCGGAGGCAGCCGTGACCGAGACCCCGCCGTAGCCAATCCACGACCGACCCGGCCGGCCCCGTCGACATCGAGCCTCAGGGCAACCATCAGTGCGTGGCCCGGAGCTGCGGATCCCCGAGCTGCGGGCTGGGTCGTTCTTCCCGGCGCTGCTGGAGCGCCGGCGGCGGGTCGATCAGTGCCTGTTCGCGGTGGTGAGGAGGCCTATCTGCACGGCACCTCCACCCGCAAGGTCGATGACCCGGTCAAGGCCCTGGGCGCCGATTCCGGCATCTCCAGTACGAGGTGTCGCGGATCCTCGCCGAGCTGGACACCGAGGTCGCCGCGTTCGCCGACCGCTCGCTGGCCGACACCGCGCCCCTCTACGTGTTCCTGGATGCCACCCACTGCACGGCGCGGATCAACCATCGGGTGGTCTCCCAGGCCGTCGTGGTCGCCACCGTAGTGGCCGCCGACGGCCGTCGGGAGGTGCTCGCCTTCGCCGTGGGCGACAGCGAGGACGGCGCCTTCTGGACCGCGTTCCTACGCT
>JAOPYH010000264.1 GCA_025964715.1 Streptosporangiaceae bacterium
CGCGGTCAGGGCTGGGGCGGCGGCGAGCGCCGCGGCAACCGGGGCCCCGGCGGCGAGCGTCGCGGCGGCTGGTCCGGTGACGGCTCTTCGGACGGCGGGGAGCGCCCCTCGTTCACGCCCCGCGCCGCCCACGGTCAGCGTGGCCAGGACCAGCGTCCCGCCGGGGGCGGCGACCGCCGCCGGGCGCGGCCCTCGCACCAGGGCTGAACCCTACGAAGGCCCACGGCCGCGGCAGGAGAAAACGTCAGCGGCCCGCGCGAGCGACTGCGAGACGACGTCCTACGTCATCTCGCAGTCGTTCGCGCTTTCGGCTCTCCGGGGGCCCGCCTCGCTCAGCCGGCCTCTTCGCGAAGCCTCTGGTTCAGCAGCTCCAGGCCGTGCAGCTCGCCCTCCGATAGTTTGGCGAGCTCGTCGAGGGACACCAGCGGAGAGCCGCCGCGCAGCGGTGGCTGCCACCCCTCCTCGGGGTCATAGCGCCGTACGATCTTCGCCGGCACGCCCGCGACGACACAGTGATCCGGGAACTCACCGCGGACCACGGCGCCGCCGGCCACCGCGACATTGCGGCCCAGGCGGGTGCCGGGCAGGATGATCGCGCCGGTGCCCAGCCAGCAGCCGTCACCGATCACCACCGGGTTGTTCTCCGGCCACTGCCGCCCGATCGGCATATCAAGATCGTCGTAGCTGTGGTTCTGGTCGGTGATGTAGACGTTCGGGCCGGTGAAGACGTCGTCGCCGATCTCGATGGACTGGTGTCCGATGATCTGATTGCCGCGGCCGAACGAACAGCTCCCGCCGATCCGTACGATCACGTCCGGTCCGAGGTCCAGTCCCGGAACGAAGCCCGCCGCCAGGGTGACATGCGTCCCGATGAGCGTGTGGTCTCCTATCGAGATCCAGCGCTCGCCATAGATCGTGCCGATCGGGAAGCCGATCGAGACGCCCTCGCCGAGCCGGGCGAAGTCGAACCGTCCCGGCGTGCTGGGACTGATCTCGCCGTGGTGCGCCAGCCATTCCCAGCCGCGGTGTACGGCCGCGTTCAGCATGCGACGAGCACGTGACGCAACGAGATCCCTGAGCGACATGGCGCCGAGGGTACATCCTGGGCACGTGGGCCCTGTCGCCCGCCCGGCGCCGGGTCTGCGGACCGATGGGGACATGACCGAGGGCCCGGCAGTCGTGCCGCCGGGCCCTTTCAGGGTCGTCCCACAGTGCGCGAGTCAGGGGATGCGGACCTGCCCGTCGGTCGACGGTTCGGACCCCATCCGTCCCCGATCCGCCTGGTGCTCGGAACGGGTCAAGGGGTTGATGGCGTTGCGACGGCTCGCGATCACGCCGACCGCACCGAGGACGCCCGTGGCCGCCAGCATCACCAGTGAGTTGGCGCGGCCGCGACGCTTGTACGCCGGCGGCTCGACCTTCTTCGCGGCCCGCCAAAGCATCTTGCCGATGGTCGGGCCCAGCTCGGTCTCGACGTACTTCGCCGCCTTCTCCAGCCGCGGTGCACTCCATGTCCGAGCGTCGAGAAGGCGCTGCGCCGCTATCTCCCGAGCCTGCTCTGAAGCGGGACCGATGCGCTCTTTTGCCTTGAACGCGCTCTTCCGGCCTCGCGCCTGCAGGCGATTCAGCCCCTCGCGCTTGGGCGTGACCCGCGACATCGGGCGGACTTTCTCTTTGAGGAACACGCTAGCCTCCCGTATCTGCGAAGTCCTGACTCCAGCCTTCCCCGAGCGAGCGAGGTAAACCCCGTACGTGGGAGTATGCGGTCACGCGCTGTTTACTTGCGCAACTTGTCCGAAATGAGGAGGAGGCAGCCTTCCGTGGCTGAACAAACCAATCGAGGGTCCGGGGGGACGGACGGCTCCGAGGTGCTCGTCGCGACACTGCGAACGACACTCGGGCCGATCGTCATTCGGTTGTTCCCGGACCAGGCGCCGCAGACCGTGGAGAACTTCATCGGCCTCGCCCAGGGGACGCGGGAATGGATCGACCCGGGCACCGGGCAGAAGTCCGATGCCCCCCTCTACAACGGCACGATCTTCCACCGGGTCATCGACCAGTTCATGATCCAGGGAGGCGACCCGCTGGGGACCGGGACCGGTGGCCCCGGCTACAGCTTCGCCGACGAGTTCGACCCGAGTCTGCGGTTCGACCGGCCGTACCTGCTGGCCATGGCCAACTCCGGCCCGAACACCAACGGCTCGCAGTTCTTCATCACCGTGGCGCCCACGCCGCACCTCAACAACCGGCACACCATCTTCGGTGAGGTCATCGAGGGCACCGACGTCGTGGACAACATCGCGACCGCCAGGACCGGGCGCATGGACCGGCCGGTCAACGATGTGGCGATCGAATCGGTGACGATCGACCGCCGTCAGTCGTAGTACAAGTATGAGCACTGGCGCACCGGTGGAGCGGATCGGGCGGACGAGCGCGAGCATCCGCCGAGGCGCGTGCGAGCCGGCGAGTGGAGCGACCACATGAGCGCAGACGCGCAGTCGACATCCGGGCATGACCCGGAGGTGCCGACGTGCTACCGCCATCCCGGGCGGGAGACCTACGTCCGGTGCACGCGCTGTGATCGCTACATCTGTCCCGACTGCATGCGGTCGGCCGCGGTGGGTCACCAGTGCGTCGAGTGCGTCAGCGAGGGCGGCAAGTCCGTACGGGCGTCCCGCACGCTCTTCGGCGGCCGGGTGTCACAGCGACCAGTGGTGACCTACACGCTCATAGCCGTCAACGTCCTGGTGTTCCTGCTGCAGTACGCCACGGCGAACGTCGAGGCGCGCTATGGCCTGTGGCCCCGGGCCGTCGCCCACGGAGAGTACGAACGGCTGCTGACCTCGGCCTTCCTGCACTACGGGCCGGTCCACCTGCTGTTCAACATGTGGGCGTTGTACGTCGTGGGGCAGCCGCTCGAGCTCTGGCTCGGGCGGCTGCGGTTCGCGGTGCTCTACCTGATGAGCGCCCTCGGCGGCTCGGTCTTCGTGCTGCTGTTCTCGCCGCTGAACACCAACACGGCTGGGGCCTCGGGTGCGGTGTTCGGGCTGTTCGCAGCCGTGTTCGTCGTGGCCAGGCGGATGCGGTTCGAGGCCAAGGGGATCATGTTCCTGATCCTCCTGAACCTGCTGATCACGTTCACGTTTCCGGGCATCAGCTGGCAGGGACACATCGGCGGGCTGGTGACCGGCGCGGTGCTGGCCGCCGCCTACGCCTACGCGCCCCGGGCGCGCCAGGCACTGATCCAGGCCTCGGCGACCATCGCCGTGGCCGTGGCGTTCGGGGTCCTCATCGCGGTCCGGCTCAGCGAGCTCACCGCCCAGCCCGCCTTCTAGCCGCAGACGCATCCTGGCCGTGATCGGCGGTTTCTCGCGAGCAACCGCCGATCAAGGCCAGTTGATGTCGCCCTGTGGAAAACCCTGGGGACAACTCACCTGGGCCATCCACAGCCTGTGGAGAAAATGGGTGGATTGATCAACGATCAACGTGGGTAGGCGTCAGCGCCAACGGGTGGCGAGCGCCAGGCCCACGATGATGAGCCCGAAACCCAGCCCCAGGTTCCAGTTGCTCAGCCCGGTCATCACCGGCACCTTGGTACCCGTGCTCGCGGTCACGTAGAACGTCGCGATCCAGGCCAGCCCGACCAGCCAGCACGCGATCATTGTCGGCACCAGCCAGCGTGGGCTGACCACGGCCTTCTGTGACTTCTGCGGCGGCGTGTAGACGGCCTTCTTGCGCACTTTGGACTTGGCCACTGTGGATCGGTCTCCTAGGGCGGGCGGCGGCAGCGCGCCGTTCCACGCATGGGTGGTTTGTCGGATAGCGTAGTCGCTGGTGAGCAGCGTACGGCGTCAGACGTGGAGAAGCATCATTCCCGTGCTGACACTTGCGGCAGGCGCACTGTTCGCGGCGAGCGCCAGCACCGCACGCGGCACCGATCTCCGCGACTCCGGTCGCATGCGGCTGACCGAGATGATTTCCGCGGAGCAGCGGCGTAATCATCAGGAGCGCCTCGCCTACCAGCGGCTTCACCAGGACGTGGACGGCCTCTCGAGGCAGGCCGGCCGGCGGGACGAGCGGGTCAAACAGGTGCAGGCAGGCGCCGACGGTCTCGCGGGAGCCTCCGGATTCACCCCGCTCAAGGGCCGCGCGGGCCTGCGTGTGACGCTCGACGACGCGCCGCAGCAGTCCGGCCTCGGCAAACGGGGCGGCAGCGCGCCCAACCCCGACGACATCGTGGTGCACCAGCAGGACGTCCAGGCGGTCGTGAACGCCCTGTGGGCCGGCGGTGCACAGGGCATGCAAATTATGGACCAACGTCTGATCTCCACCAGCGCCGTCAGGTGTGTTGGCAATACCCTGATCCTCCAAGGCGTGGTCTATTCGCCGCCGTTCAGGATCACCGCTGTGGGCGACCCGATACGGCTGCGGACAGCCCTCAACGTCTCCCCGGACATCAAGAACTACAAGGACTATGTCGCCGCGTATGGCCTCGGATATGACGTGAAGACCCTCGACCATGTGACCCTGCCGGCCTACACCGGCAACGTGACGATGCAACATGCCGTGGTGCCCGGCGCAGGCGCCCACGGCGGGGCCTGACGGCGGGGGTAGGGACACGTGCGGGCAGTCATTCGCGGTGTCGGCGAGCTCTGCATCACGGCCGGGATCATCCTGTTGTTCTTCGTCACCTATGAGCTCTGGGGCACCGGCGGCTATACCCGGGCGCAGCAGGACGTGCTCAGCAAGCAGCTCGCCCACGACTGGCGGGGACCGCAGGTCACGACCGAGCGGGTGCGGCTCGGACACGGCATGGCCCTCCTGCGCATCCCGCGGCTCGGCGACACGTTTCACTACGTGGTGATCGAGGGCGTGGATCCCGCGGACCTGCGCAAGGGGCCCGGCCACTACCCGGGGACGGCGCTGCCGGGCGAGAAGGGCAACTTCGTCGTCTCGGGACACCGGACCACCTACTCGGCGCCCTTCAACCGGGCGGACGAACTGCACGACGGCGACCGCATCCTCGTCGACACGCGCGCCGGCCAGTTCATCTACAAGGTCACCGGCAAGAAGGTCGTCTCGCCCGGCCAGGTCGACGTCACCTCGCCGGTGCCCTTCCACCCCGGGCAGTCCCCGGCCAGGCGGCTCATCACGCTGACGACCTGCCATCCCAAGTTCTCGGCCGCCAAGCGGCTGATCATCTTCGGCGAGCTGGTGGAGCAGCGGGCGCGCGCGAGTGCGGCGGTGGCGGCCGCTCCGCCCCCCACGTCTGGGAGGACCTGATGTACGCCTGGATCTGGCGCAATCTGCCGGGCACCGCCGGGACCAAGGCGCTGGTCGCCGTGGTCCTGGCCCTCGTCGGCGCGGCGGTCCTCTGGTACGTCGTCTTCCCCGGGGTCGAACCCAAGCTCCAGTTCGACCACGGAGTCGTGGGAGGCGGGACCGCGAGTCCCTCGGCGACCCCCCGCCGCTGATCCTCGCGGGCGCGGGATGCAGGCTGGACCTGGAGTCTCGAATGAGCCGGATCTTGGTCGTGGACAACCACGACAGCTTCGTCTACAACATCGTCCAGTATCTGCTCGAGCTTGGCGCGGACTGCGTCGTACGCGACCGGTCCCACGTCCGGCTCGCCGACGCACACGGCGTGGACGGTGTGCTGCTCAGCCCGGGTCCCGGCCACCCCGCCGACGCGGGCGTGTGCGCCGATCTGGTGCGTGCCGCGGACCGGCGCGGGCTGCCGCTGCTCGGCGTGTGCCTGGGCCATCAGGTCATCGGCGTCGCGTACGGGGCGGTGGTCTCACACGCTCCCGCGGTCGTCCACGGCTACACCAGCGCGATCCATCACAGCGGTGCCGGTGTGCTGCGTGGCCTGCCGGACCCGTTCCAGGCCACCCGCTACCACTCACTCGCGGTGGACCCGGAGACGGTGCCGGACGTTCTCGAGGT
This sequence comes from Streptosporangiaceae bacterium, assembly GCA_025964715.1. Lineage (GTDB taxonomy): Bacteria > Actinomycetota > Actinomycetes > Streptosporangiales > Streptosporangiaceae > Actinomadura_C. The sequence continues at coordinate 5,947 of JAOPYH010000264.1, forward strand.
CACCGCCCGCACGGGCGATGGAGTGATCATGGGCTTGCGGCATCGCGACCGGGCCATCGAGGGGGTCCAGTTCCACCCGGAGTCCGTGCTCAGCGAGGGCGGACACCTGCTTCTGGGAAACTGGCTTCGCGGATTGTGTAACACCGCGGAGCGCTGAAACGACTCACATAAGAGGGCTTCCGCCATTGCCCCCGAGTGGCGGAAGCCCTCTTTGACGTCATTGCCCCCCGGGGAACGTGAATCCCGGGGACGGGTCGGGCGACTGGGTCTGAGCCTGGGCGACGTAGATCGTCACCGTGCTGCCCGGCGGGACCTTCTGCCCGTCGGGCGGGCTCTGCTTGAAGACGGTGCCATCGGGCACCGCCCCCTCTGGCGGGACCTCGAGCGCCCGCGCCTTCAGGTTGGCGTCCTTGAGCGCCCGGATCGCGTCCTGCTTCTGCAGCCCCACGACGTTGGGCACCGCGGTCAGCTGCGGTCCGCTCGACACGAACATGGTGACCGTGGAGTTCTCCTTGGCCGTCGTGCCGGCGTCGGGATTCGTCCTGATCACCGTCCCCTTCTGCGTCGAGGAGGACTGCTGCCGGACGACGACCTTGAATCCCGCGTCGGTGAGCTGGGTGCGTGCCGTCTGCATGGACTGGCCCTTGACGTCGGGGACGTCGATCTCCTTGACCTGCTTGCCCTTGGAGACCTTCAGGGCGACCTTGCTGCTCAGCGCCACGGCGGAGCCCTCGGCCGGGCTGGAGCTGATCACCTTGCCGCTGTCCACCGTGTCGCTGAAGTCCTCGGAGATGTCACCGACCTGGAGACCGGCTTTGGTGATCTCCTGTTGAGCCTGATCCTGGCTGAGCCCCGCGAGCGTGGGGACGTTGATCTGCCTGGGTGTTGTGGGGCCGCCGCCGCTGGAGACGAGAACGCCCACCAACGCGGCACCGCCCAGGATGAGCACGGCGACCAGCACCCAGATGGCCGCCCGCCGGCCACCGCCTCCACCACGCCGGTCGTCCTCGTCGTAGCGCACCGGCGGAAGGTCGTAGCCGGTGTTCACGCTCCGCTGCGTCTGGGTGCGCGCGGCCGCCTGCGAGCCCATGACCTGTGTCGCGCTCATCGCCATGGTCGCCGCGGAGACCGGCTCGCCGTGGAGGGCCCGCTGGATGTCGGCCCGCATCTCGGCGGTGCTCTGGTAGCGGTCGTCCGCGCTCTTGGCCATCGCCTTGAGGACGATGGCGTCGGCCCAACGGGGGATCTCCGGGTCGATCTGCGACGGCGGGATCGGATCTTCCCGTACGTGCTGGTAGGCGATGGCCACGGCCGAGTCACCCTGAAATGGCGGCCGTCCGGTCAGCAGTTCGTACAGCACGCAGCCGGTGGAGTAGATGTCGCTGCGGGGGTCGACCCGCTCGCCGCGGGCCTGTTCCGGCGAGAGGTACTGCGCGGTGCCGATGACCTGCGCGGTCTGCGTCATGGTCGCGGCGGAGTCGGCCATGGCCCGGGCGATGCCGAAGTCCATGACCTTGACCTCGTGGTCCCGGGTCAGCATCACGTTGGCGGGCTTGATGTCGCGGTGGATGATGCCGCCGCGGTGGCTGTAGTCCAGCGCCCGCAGGATGCCGTCGACGATGTCCATCGCCCGTTCCGGCAACAGCCGGCGGCTTTCCCGCAGGAGGTCACGCAGGGTGTGGCCGTCGACGTACTCCATCACGATGTACGGGACCGGAGAGTCCGTCGCCGTGTCCTCGCCGGTGTCGTACACCGCGATGACCGAGGGGTGGTTGAGCGACGCGGCCGACTGTGCCTCGCGCCGGAACCTCGCCTGGGCCGTCGGGTCCCGGGCCAGGTCCGAGCGGAGCGTCTTGACCGCGACGATGCGGTCCAGACGGAGGTCTCGGGCACGGTAGACCTCGGCCATGCCACCGCGCCCGATGACACCATCGAGCTCGTAGCGGCCACCGAGTAGCCGAGGCTGAGTCATGTCTCGCACATTCCCTCGTGGTCTACAGCACTTTTCCTATGAACCTAGTGCCGATCCAGCGCTGCTTGATGGATCTGGCTCCGGAGTCGGCGGCTGAGTGGTCGTGGGGACCGTCTTGGGCGGCGTGGTCTCGGGGGCGGTGGTTCTGGTCCTGGTGACCCGGGGGGTCACCGTCACGGTTTCAGACGTGCTGGGGGGCGGTGCGGTTGTCCCCTCGGTCTGAGGTGACGGAGTGGTGTCGCGGGGGACAGCCGGGACGATCGGATTGGGATAGGACATGTCCGCCGGGCTTTGGGAGGCCGGCCTGGTCGGTGCGTTGACGTTGTTGCCATTGAGGCCCGCCCCCTGGTGCGTAGGCCAGAGAGAGCCGATGAGGATGGCCCCGAGCAGGAGCACACCCATGGCGACCCCGGTGAGGAGCAACGGCGATCGACGAGGCCGGGTGGAGCCCTCTTGCCTGGCGAGCGTATCCAGCCGCGCCGGTTCCGCCAACTCGGGCCCCATGGCATGTGCCCTGGTGGCCTGGCCGAGGGCGGCCGTCTGGGCGGCCGCGCCGTAGCTCTGATAGCCCGGGTGCCCCGCGGTGCCGAGGAGCACCGACTCGCGGATCGCGAAGGCCTCGTCGGCGACCTCTTGGGCACTGCCCGGCCGGTCCTGCGGATTCTTGGCCAGCAGCCGGCGTACGAGGTCGTGGACCGGCGCCGGGACGTCTTCGGGCAGTTCCGGCGGCAGCTCGCGTACGTGCTGGAGGGCGATCCCGACCGGAGTGTCCGCGTCGAACGGGGGCTGGCCGGTGAGGCATTCGAAGGCCACGACGCCGAGTGAATAGAGGTCGGTGGCCGGCGTGATCGGCTGACCGGAGGCCTGCTCGGGCGAGACGTAGTGTGCGGTCCCCATGACCATGCCGGTCTGGGTCAGCGTGCTCACCGCCGCGGCCCGCGCGATGCCGAAGTCGGTGACCTTGATGGTGCCGTCCGCGGTGACCATCAGGTTGCCGGGCTTGACGTCCCGGTGGATGATCCCGGCCGTGTGCGCGACCTGCAGCGCTCGCGCCGACTGAGCCACCAGGTCAAGGGTCGCCTCTGAATCAAGCCCCCCGGTCCGGGAGATGATCTTCGAGAGCGGCTCTCCGTGCACCAGCTCCATGACCAGGTAGATCACCTCGTCCTGCTGGCCATAGTCGTACACCTGTGCGATGCCGCTGTGGTGGAGGGCCGCGGCGAACCGCGCCTCGGCCTGGAACCGGCTGCGCGCCGCCTCGTCGGAGGCGAACTCCCGCCGGAGCACCTTCACGGCCACCAGCCGGGCGAGCAGCTCGTCGGCCGCGCGCCAGACCTCGCCCATGCCACCCGAGGCCAGCTGCTCCAGGAGCCGGTAGCGGTCGTTGAGTAGGAGCTGTTCGGTCATCGTGCCCCCTGCTCAGCCTGTGGGCCACGCCTTGTGGGCTTGTTCATCGGCCGCGCACCGCCCGCATGATGCTCGCGGCCACCGGGCCGGCGGCGTCGGCCCCGGGCCCGGGGCCCTCGGTCACCACGGCGAATGCGTAGCGCGGATTCTGGACTGGGCTGTATCCGACGAACCAGCGGCTGTTGTTCGCCGCGTTGCCGGTCTCGGCCGTACCCGTCTTTCCGGCGATCCCCTGCCCGCGCAGGTTCATCGCCGTGCCGCTCTGGACGACGGCCGCCATCATCTGCTTGAGCTCGGCGGCGATGCCGGGGCTCATCGCGCGTGAGAACACCTGGTGGGTCGCGCTGTAGAGCTCGGACTGGTCATCCGTGCGGACCTTCTCCACGAGGTAGGGCTTCATGACGGTGCCGTTGTCGACGACCGCCGAGGCGACCATCGCCATCTGCAGCGGCGTGGCCCGTACGTTGGCCTGGCCGATGCCGCTGCGGCCGAGGTTGTCACCGCCCAGGGGTGCGCCGTTCGGCTCCTTGGTCGGGACGTCGCTCGCGGCGCTGTGCAGGTCCGGCTCCACCGGGATCGCCTTGCCGAATCCGAACTTGCCGGCGCCCTGGTTGAGCGCCGTCGCGCCGAGGTCCAGCGCCATCCGGCCGAACGTGGTGTTGCAGGACTCGGCGTAGGCGTTGATCAATGTGGCGCTGCCGGCACACGCGCCACCGTCGTGGGAGTTCGGCAGCGGGTGGTGGGACTCCGGCAGGATGAGCTGACCGGTGTCGACCGTGCTGCCGGTGTTCAGGCCCTTCGCGCTCATCCCGGCCGCGGCCACCACCGTCTTGAACGCCGAGCCCGGTGGGAACGTCTCGTTCAGCGCCTTGTTGACCAGCGGGTTGAAGTCGGTCTTCTTGTCCAGGCGCCCGAGCCGCCTGCTCCCCTTGTCCCCGGTCTGCGGGGAGACCTCCTGCGGGTCGTAGGACGGGTAGGAGGCGAGTACCTTGATCGCACCGGTCTTGGCGTCGATGACGACCGCGGCGGCGCGGCGCGACGTGGTGCCCTTGAGGGCCGCGTAGGCGACGCGCTGCGCCTTGGGGTCGATCGTGGTCTCCACGTTTGCGCCCTTGGTCGGTTTACCGATGAAGGAGTCGAACCAGCGCTTGGCGGACAGCCGTTTGTCCTGGCCGTCGAGCAGCGAGCTGTAGGCGAGCTCCACCCCGGACTTTCCGCCGGTGGCGGCGAAGAATCCGGTGACCGGTGAGAAGATAACGCCGTCCTTGTAGTCGCGTTGGTACTTCGGGTTACTTTTGCCGCTGTCCTTGGACGCGGCCAGCGTCTCGCCGCCGGCCAGGATCGCACCGCGATCCCGGTTGAAGACGTCGGCGTACTGCCGCGTGTTCAGCGGGTCCTTCTGTAGTTTCTCGGCCTGGCTGCCCTGGATGTAGTTCACGTTGACCATCAGGGCGACGATCAGCAACAACGCGAAGATCGTCACTCGCCGTATCGGCTTGTCCATGTTCACGGTCGCACCCGCCTGGCCGTCATGGGGTCATCACCACTTGCGTCATGCCTTCGTCCTGGATTGCCTGTGGGGCCGGCTTCCTCGCGTCGTGGCTCATCCGGATCAGGATCGCGATGATGATCCAGTTGGCCAGCAGCGACGAGCCGCCCTGCGAGAGGAACGGGGTCGTCAGACCGGTGAGCGGGATGAGGCGGGTCACTCCGCCCACGATGACGAAGACCTGGAGCGCGATGACGAACGAGACGCCGCCGGCGAACAGCTTCAGGAACGGGTCACGGGCGGCGAGCGCCGTCTTCATGCCCCGCTGCACGATGAGCAAGTAGAGCAGCAGGATGACCATCATCCCGGTCAGTCCGAGCTCCTCGCCGAGCGAGGTGATGATGAAGTCGCTGAACGACAGCGGCGTGCGCCACGGCTGGCCCTGGCCGAGGCCGGTGCCGAGCACGCCGCCCTGTCCGAGCGAGAACAGACCCCTGAGCAGCTGGTCACTCAGCCCGGACTTGACGTACGCGGGGTTGCGCGGGTCCAGCCAGATCTCGATCCGCTGGTTCACGTGACCGAGGAACGGGAGCAACGTGGCCAGGTAGGCGGCGCCGGCGAACAGCAGCAGGCCGATGAACACCCACGAGGACCGCTGGGTGGCGATGTACAGCATCGACACGAAGAGGCCGAAGAACAGCAGGGCCGTGCCCAGGTCCTTCTCGAGCACGAGCACCGCGAGAGTGATCATCCAGATCACTATGATCGGCATCAGGTCCCGGGCTCTCGGCAGGCTGATGAAGCCCACCTTCTTGCCCACCAGGGAGAGCGCCTGTCGCTTGTTCACCAGGTAGCCGGCGAAGAACGCGATCAAAAGGATCTTGGCGAACTCGCCCGGCTGGATCGAGAAGGGGCCGATCCGGATCCAGATCTTCGCGCCGAGAGCGCCGCTGATCGAGGACGGCAGGAGGCCCGGCAGGGCGAGGAAGAACAGTCCGAGACCGCCGAGCGTGTACATGTACCGCTGGAAGATCTTGATGTCGCGCAGCAGGAGGATCACGAGGACGAACAGCACGATCGCGACGAAGGTCCACTGCAGCTGCTGCGGTGCGGAGGCCTCGTCCTGCGCCAGTTTCTTACCGGCGGCGATGGCTCGGATCTTGTCCCGGCTGAGGTCGAGGTCCAGCCGGTAGATCATCGCCAGGCCGATCCCGTTGAGCGCCACCGCCAGCGGCAGCAGCACGGGGTCCGCGTACGGGGTGAAGCGGGCGACGACGACGTAGGCGACGCCGCCGAGGACGGCCAGCCCGGTGCCGTAGATGAACAGGCCCGACGGCAGGCTGCCGTCACGGGCCAGGCCCACCTGGGCGAAGGCCGACAGCGTCACCACCATCGCGAAGATCAGCAGCGATAGTGAGGCGCCCTTGCGTGGCAGTCCGGGAACCTGCTCGGACACTGAGCTCATAACGTCTACTTCGGGCAATCTGTATGGGCGGCGCGGTTCTTCTGGCACGCGTCGCGCTTGTCCACCAGCTCGGTGAGCGTGGCCTGGGCGTCCTCTCGGGTCTCGCGCGGGATCCCTTTCCGCACGTTCTCCTGGTCAGCCGCCGGCAACTCCGACAACTTCAGCTTCGTGGTGCCCGGCAGCGCGGTGGCGACACACCCCATCTTCTCCTGCCCGCGGCCGCGGAAGATGAGGATGTTCTGCTTGTCGGAGGCGACCGAGTAGCGGCACAGGACGCTGCGGAGCTCGGCGACGGTCCGTCTGGCGCTCGCGATGCCGCCGTTGACCTCGATCGTGTCGGTGACCTGCTTGCGCCGGTCGGCGGGCAGGTCGGCGACCGGCACGGGGGGCGCGGGCTGCTCTTTGGCCCTGGTGGACATGTTGAGGCCGAGCACGCCCTCCGGAGAGCCCTGGTACATCGTCACCAGGCCCTTGTCCGAGGTCAGGTAGTAACCGCTCTTGATGTAGGTCATGCCGGCGAATCCGCCCGCTCCCAGGAGCATGGCGAAGATCACGACGGCGACCACCAGCCAGGTCCAGCCCCGCCGGTGGCGCGCGGCCCGCGGCCGAGTCTGCATCGGCTCGGGACGCGGCCCCATGGTCTGGCCGGGTGATGGGCGCGGCATCTCGTCGACCGCGATCTGTGGCTGCGGCATCGTGGTGTCGCCCAGTTGCCGGGCGCGCTGTGCCGGCGTGTCCTCGGCCATGGATGCCCCAGGGCCCGGCCCCGCCGGCCCGGGTGGACCGCTCGGGTTGGCGGCCGCGCCGGCGACCACCGGGCGTACGGGCGGAGGCTGCTGGGAGAGGTCGACGACGTCGGCCACCACAGAGGTGATGTTGTCGGGTCCGCCGCCGCGGTTGGCCAGGTCGATGAGCTGGCGTACGGCCTGGTCCGGGTCCCCGACGCCGGTCAGCACCTGGTGGATCGTCTCCGCGCTTACCACACCGGACAGACCGTCGGAACACAGCAGATAACGGTCGCCGACCCGGGCCTCACGCAGCGACAGGTCCGGGTCGACCTCGCCGCGCCCGTCGAGCGCCCGCAGCAGCAGGGAGCGCTGCGGGTGCACCGCGGCCTCGTCGGCACTGATCCGCCCCTCGTCCACCAGCGACTGCACGAGCGTGTGGTCGTGCGTGATCTGGAAGAGCTCTCCGTTGCGGAGGAGGTAGGCGCGCGAGTCACCGATGTGCACGAGCGCGACCTGGTTGCCGGACCACAGCATCGCCGTCAGCGTGGTGCCCATGCCCTGCAGGGAAGGGTCGCCCTCGACGATGCGGTGCAGGTTCTCGTTGGCCTGCCTGACCGTGTGCTCCAGCGCGGACAGGAGTTCGGCCGCCGGGACGTCGGCGTCGAGCTTGCGCATGGCGTTGATGGCCGCGGCACTGGCGATCTCGCCGCCGACATGCCCTCCCATGCCGTCCGCGACGGCCAGCAGCCGGGTGCCCGCGTAGGCGGAGTCCTCATTGCCCTCGCGCAGCATGCCGACGTCCGACCGGGCGGCGTAATGAATTCCTATGTTCATTTGCGCAGCTCGAGGACGGTCTTGCCGATACGGATGGGTACGCCGAGAGGCACCGGAGAGGGCCGTGTCACCTTCGTCCGTCCGAGATAGGTCCCATTGGTCGAACCGAGATCTTCCACGATCCACTGGCCGTCCTGCGCGAAAATCCGGGCATGTCGGCTGGAAGCGTAGTCGTCGTTGACCACGAGCGTGGAGTCATTGGCCCGGCCGATGGTGATGGGAGCCTCCCCGAGGTCGAAGGTCGTGCCCTCGAGCGCGCCCTGGGTCACCACGAGCCTCTTCGGCACGTTCTGCGGGCCGGCGCGGGCCGGCGCCTTCGGTTGCCTGGCGGGCTTGGCGGCCTTGGCCGCGGACCTCTCGGCGGCCTTCGAGCCGAACAGGTCGGCTCGGATCACGCCCACGGTGGCGATGACGAACAGCCAGAGCACCGCGAGGAATGCAAGCTTGATCAGGGTCAGGGTGAGTGCGGTCATCGGAGTCGGGGCTACTCCCTATCGCGGCGGAACACCAGAGTCGTCCGGCCCATCGTGATCCGAGAGCCGTCGACGAGTGTGACCCGTCGGATCGGCTGCCCGTTCATGAAAGATCCGTTGGTCGACCCTAGGTCCACAAGGACGATTTCAGGACCTTCTACGCGAATCTCGGCATGATGCCGGGAGACGCCCGCGTCCACCAGACGCAGATCGCAATCTGTGCCGCGGCCCAGCAGAGTCACCGGAGTGGTGATGTCGTAGGACCGCTGCACGCCGTCGCCACCGCCCTCGCCGGCCGTCGTGACGAGCAGTCGCGGGTCGCCGCCGAAGGCGCCCGGGCCGCCCGCGGGCAGGTCGCTCCTCGGCTGGCGGATCTCACCGCCCTCGACGGTCGAGCCACGGATGACCCCGGACCGGATCCGGAACATCCCCGTGGCGAGGTCCACGGCGTTCTCGAAGCGCACCCGCACCGGCCCGACGAACGAGTAGCCCTGTTCCTTGGCGTACTCACGGGCGAGATTGGCGAGCTCCTGACTCAGGCTGTCCGCGTAGACGGCAAGCCGTTCTCCGTCGGTCTGTGAGATCTCGACGACGAAGTCGTTCGGGACCAACGTGCGCCCCTGGGCCACGATCGCGGCCCGCTCGTCCATCTCGCGTTGTACGGCACTGGCCACCTCGACCGGCTGAAGCTCCGATTTGAAGGCTCGCGCAAAGGCACCCTCGACCATGCCCTCGAGCCGTCGCTCGAAGCGCTGTAGGACACCCACAGGCACCTCCCTTCCCCACTGCTAGACGATCGTATCCGTGCCGAGCTTCGCAGGCAGCATGCACGTTCCGACCCGGTGTTCAAGCCGTGCTAACCTTTCGAGGCGCCCAAGGGCGGGTGGCGGAACGGCAGACGCGCACGGTTCAGGTCCGTGTGTCCGAAAGGACGTGAGGGTTCAAATCCCTCCTCGCCCACTTGGGGACGTGGACACAGTGAGTCCCCCCGCAGTGACGAAAGGGCCCCGGTGCTTCAAGCACCGGGGCCCTTTGCTCGTCTCAGGAGGGGTACGAACCGCCGTGGTTCCCCCGCCCTGAGGCAGGGGGCCCCACCGCGGGCTCACATCTTCGGCATGAGGACGCTGTCGACGATGTAGACGGTCGCGTTCGCGGTCTTGACGTTCCCGCACACGACGTTGGCGTCGTTGACCTTGTACGCCTCTCCGGACCCGCTCGTGTTGACCGTTCCGCCCTGCAGCGTCTTGAACGACCCGGAGGACAGCGCGTTCGGGGCGACCGGCTGGCCGACGACGTGGTAGGTCAAGATGCTGGTCAGCTTCTTCTTGTCCGCGAGGACCTTGTCCAGGTCCGCCTTGGGGATTTTGGCGAACGCGTCGTTGGTCGGCGCGAAGACGGTGATGTTCGTGGCCGAGTTCAGCGTGTCGACCAGACCGGCCTTCTTCACCGCTGTGACCAGTGTCGACAGCACCGGGTTGTTGGACGCCGCGGTGGCCACCGGGTCGGTCGCCATCCCGGTGAAGCTGCCCTTACCCGACATCGGCACGGCCGAGCAGGCCGCCCCGAACGGCTCGGTCGCTGCCGAGGTCATGCTCGGCGCCGGGTCGGCGGGTGCGGTGGAGTTCGAGGGGGCCGCGCTTCCGGAGTCGCTTCCCGAGCAGGCCGCGGCGCTCAGGGCGAGGCCGGCCAGGATGGGGAGGACAGCGAACTTCTTCATGATTCTCCTTGTGAGTCTGGTCACGTGACTGTGACCACGATCGAGTGCCAGCCCGTCGCCCCATCGGGAAAGGGGGGCAGGCGGTCTTGTGGCTGCAGGGCTCCGGTGCCGTCGGTGGCCCGGACCTGCAGGTTGTGTGAACCGGGTGTGGCGTCCCAATCCGTGACCCACTGCCGCCAGGTGTCGATACCTGGTACGGGTGCGAGCTGGGCCTGGCGCCATGGCCCGTCGTCGATGCGGATCTCGACTGCCGAGATGCCACGGTGCTGGGCCCAGGCCGTGCCGGCGATGGCGGTCCGGCCGGCCCTGACCTGCTTGAAGGCCTGCGGGACGTCGATCCTGGAGAAGGTCTTGATGGGCCCTCGCTCGGCGTAGCCCCGCTTGGTCCAGTAGGCCGCGTCGGTGGCGAAGCGGGTGACCTTGAGGTCGACGACCCACTTGGTCGCCGAGACGTAGCCGTACAGTCCGGGGACCACCATGCGCGCCGGGAACCCGTGCGCCACCGGCAGCGGCTGCCCGTTCATGCCGACCGCGAGGAGCGAGTCCCGGCCGTCCATGATCACGTCGATGGGGGTGCTGACCGTCATCCCGTCCGCGGATCTGCTCAGGATCTGGTCGGCTCCGGACCTGACCCCGGCCTCTCGGAGCAGGGCCGGGAGCGAGGCGCCGAGCCAGCGCGCGTTGCCGGCCAGGGTGCCGCCGATCTCGTTCGACACGCACGCCAGCGTGATGTCGTGCTCCAGGAGCGGACGGCGGAGCAGTTCGTCGAACGACAGCTCGAAAGGACGATGCACCATGCCGTGCACCCGCAGCGTCCAGTCCCGCGGTGACACCTGCGGAAGTGTGAGAGCGGTGTCGACCCGATAGAAGTCCCGCGCGGGCGTGACGAACGGCGTCATGCCGGGGACTCGGACCGCGGCCCCGGCGGGCGGCTCCGCGACAGGCCTGGCCGGGGCCGGCAGCCGCACCGCCTGCCGAGCCGTCCCGACGTCGTGGCGGGACGACAGGAGCCGGCCGACCGCTCCAGTGGCCCCGGCCGCGGCTACGGTCCCCGCCCCCGCGAGGAGGATGCGCCGTCGATCCGGACCGTCCTGCCCGGCGCGGGGCCGCACCGGACGAGCGCCGAGGCGCAGCAGCCAGGCCAGCACCAGCACTCCCACCACGGCTCCGGCCACGGAGGGGATCACGTCCTGGGCGTGCGCGCCCGGCCGGCTCATGGCGGCGACGGCCCCGAGGACCCCGAGGCCGCACAGCCCGGCCGCTCCGAGCAGCGGACGACGCCGGGCCGACAGTCCGACCAGCACGGCGACGAGCAGGATTCCCAGCCCGAGGCCGCAGAGCAGGACGAGCTTGTCGGCCGTGCCGAAGCTGCGGATCGCGAAATCCTTCAGCCACTGCGGGGTCAGGTCGATGCCCGCGGCTCCGACCGCCAGCAGCGGTGCGGCCTGGGACCGGCCGATCGCGCCGGCGGCGAGCTCCGCGGATCCCATCGCCGCCGCGGCGGCGGGGATCCCCAGCGACGCGGCGTCGCTCCATCGCACTCGTCTGTCTGTCACGTCCCACATTCGGAGCCACCCGGGGTATGGATTGGCCGAGATGTGAATTGCTTCTAACGGACCGATGCCGGCGCCGAGGCGCGGACCGATCTGTACGCGGGTGGGTCGCCGCCCGGCTGAAGGCCGGATGGAACACTTGGCGCATGAGTCTCGCGGCGCGGTTGCAGGAGCTCGGCGGCCCCATGGTCCAACAGCAGCTGGAACATCCGACGGTGACCGGGATCGCCCGCGGTGATCTCGACGAGGCGGTCTTCCGGTCCTGGCTGGAACAGGACTATCTGTTCCTCCTCGACTACGTGCGGGTCTTCTCCCGGCTGGCGTGGCAGGCGCCGCAGGACCACCTCGGCGACCTGGTGGATCTCGCGTACACGACCTTCCACGACGAGCTCTCGCTGCACCGGTCGCTGGCGGGAGGATTCGGGGCCGACCTCGAGAACGCCACGAAGGGCCCGGCGTGCGAGGCCTACACCTGTTTCCTGCTCGACGCCGCCGCGTCCTACGGAGACGGGCTCGCGGCGCTCTACCCCTGCGTCTGGGGCTATTCGACGCTCGGTGCACGGCTCGCCCGGAAACCCCCCGGGGAACCGCGCTACCGCAGATGGGTGGACACCTACGCCGACCCCGGCTTCGCGGAGCTGGACCGCCGCTGTGCGGAGATGCTCGACGAGGCCGACCCGGACCCCGCGCGGGCCGAGAAGCTGTTCCTCGAAGGCATGCGGCACGAGATCGCCTTCTGGGACGTCCCGCTGTGACCTGCGCGGATAGAAGTTATCCACAAGGGCTGGGGATGCCGTGGAATCCAGTGCTCGGGCGTTTTGTCCGGTCTATGGCGGTACATTCCCAAGAGCAGGTAAACAGGCCACCACGTACGCGTGAGTATCCACAGAGTTTTCCACAGTCGTCCACAGGGGTGTGGAACGTGTGCTATCCCACAGCCGGCGGCTGTGAGCGCATACTGGGGGAATGCCTGAGCTACCTGAGGTGGAGGCTCTCGCCGCGTTCCTGCGGGAGCGCGCCGTCGGGCACGCGGTCGCACGGGTCGACGTGCAGGCCATCTCCGCGCTGAAAACCTATGATCCTCCGGTCACCGCTCTCGGCGGGCTGACCGTCACTGGGGTCGGGCGCCACGGCAAGTTCCTGGACCTGGACGTGGACGGCGTGCACCTGGTCATGCACCTCGCGCGGGCCGGCTGGCTGCGGTGGAAGGACGCCCTCCCGCCCAAGCCGGTCAAGCCCGGGAAGGGCCCGTTGGCCATGCGGGTTCACCTCGACGACGGCTCGGGGTTCGACCTGACCGAGGCCGGGACCAGGAAGGGCCTCGCGGTCTATGTCGTGCGGGACCCGGCCGACGTGCCGGGGATCGCGGTCCTCGGGCCGGACCCGCTCGCCGACGACTTCACGGTCGCGGCTCTGGCCGAGATCCTCAAGGCCCGCCGCACGCAGATCAAAGGATTGCTGCGCGACCAGCGCGTGATCGCCGGCATCGGCAACGCCTACTCCGACGAGGTGCTGCACGTCGCCAAGATGTCGCCGTTCAAGATCGCCGCAACGCTGACCGAGGACGAGGTCACGGTCCTGCACGAGTCCATCCTGGCGACGCTGAGGGACGCCATCGGCCGATCCCAGGGGCTCGCCGCCGGCGATCTGAAGGCGGAGAAGAAGCTGGGCCTGCGGGTGCACGGTCGCGCCGGGGAGAAGTGCCCGGTGTGCGAGGACACCATCAGAGAGGTCGCGTTCGCCGACTCGGCCATGCAGTACTGCCCGGCCTGCCAGACCGGTGGCAAGCCCCTGGCCGACCGTCGGCTCTCCCGCCTGCTCAAATGACCGCTCCCACCGCCGGCCTCCGCCCCCAGGATCAGGAGGCCGGGCGGCGAGGGTCAGCGGACCGGGGGGAGCTTGCCCAGAACCGGGTCGAGAGCGGTCCAGCGGGCGAGCTCGCATCCGTTCTTACGGTTGAACTTCGCGTTGACCGGCTTGCCCTTCCAGGTGCCGGTCACGGTCGCCTGCTCGGGGCCTCCGTAGATCATCGTGCACTGCTGGTCCTTGGGCACCGGGGTGAACGGACGCGGTGCCTTCGCCAGCGCGGCGCAGGCCGCGGCGGGGTTGGGATGGTCGCCCCCCGCAGGGTCACAGGTGAGGGTCCAGGTCTTCGCCGGGGACGTGGCGGAGGCCTGCACGTTGACGGTGAGATCGGTCACGGACTGGGCCGGACTGGGACTGGCGACTGCGCCCGAGGGAGTCTTGCTCGGAGCGCCTTTGGCCTGTTCAGAACCGCAGGCGGTGAGGGAGACGGCCACTGCCAGGCCAGGCACTGTGAAAAAGAGCATCCGATACCGCATGCGAGATTCGACGTGGACCGGTTCCTCGGGGTTCCATGGGATCGTGATGAATCTCGGGGAGAACATTCCGGTGGTCGACGCCACGGCCGTACCGGATGGTGCGTATCTGCTCGACGTCCGGGAGCCGGACGAGTGGCAGGCGGGCCATGCGCCGGGGGCCGTGCACATCCGGATGCGCGAACTCGGCGACCGGGCGGGCGAGATCCCGCGGGAGCAGGACATCTATGTGATCTGCCGCTCCGGGGGGCGGTCGGCGCAGGTGACCGTCGCGCTCAACAACGCCGGGTGGCAGGCGGCCAACGTCGAAGGCGGCATGACCCGGTGGGCCCAGGCCGGGCGGCCGATGGTCAGCGAGACGAGCATGGAGCCTTACGTGGCCTGAATCCGGCGTAGCCAACGAGTCAGGCGGGTTGTATGATCACCTGGTCTAACTGAACACCGCGGGAGCTCGGGCGCACCGGGCTGAGAGGGCGACTGACGAGCGTCGCCGACCGCATGAACCTGTCCGGGTAATGCCGGCGTAGGGAGAGTGCGTTGAGCGCTGTCGTCGGAAAGCGTCCGAGTGGCGAGGGCCCTGGTAGAGGCTCCGCGACAGCCTCCGGCACCGAGGTCCCGTACACGCTCGATCAGCCCGCACCCAAGATCCTCAGCTTCTGGGACCAGGGCGCGTTCTGGGGCAATCTGGGCGTGAGCCTCTTCGCGTTCTCGGGCGCCTACACGGTGCTGGCACCCGATGAGCAGGGCACGCCGCATCTCGCGATCAGCGCCGGCATCGTGGCGATGATCGTTGGTACGGTCCTCGGCGGCCTGATGCTCGGCGTCGCCGCGGTGCCGGGCGCCCGCACCGGCCAGCCCGCGATGGTCCTGCTGCGCGGCCTGTTCGGCGCGCGCCTCTCGTACGTGCCGACCGTGCTGAACATCGCCCAGCTGATCGGGTGGGGCACGTTCGAGCTCGTCGTGATCGCGGACGCGGCCCGGGCCTTGTACGCCGGCGTGCCCCGGTGGACGTACGTCCTGGCGGCAGGGCTGATCACCACCGTGCTGACCATCTGGCCGCTGGGCTCGGTCCGGGTCCTGCGCCGCTACGTCACCATCGCGGTGGGGATAGCCCTCGTCTACTTCTACGTACAACTGCTGCGCGAGCCGCTGCCGGATCTGGGTGTCGGCTCCTGGACCCGGTTCTGGGTCGGGGCCGACGCCGCCCTGGCCGTGTCGATCTCCTGGGTCCCGATGGCCGCCGACTACACCCGGCATTCCCGTACGGCGCGCGGCGCTTTCGGGGCGGCGGCGGTCGGCTATTCGGTCACCCAGATCGTGGCCTACGTCCTCGGGCTGCTCGCGCTCGCACTCGTCGCCGGGGACTCCGGCAGGGTCTTCGATCCGTTCCTGCACGTCGCGCTGGGCACGGTGTTCTTCGCGGTCTTCGTGCTCCGCGAGGCGGACCAGTCGTTCGCCAACGTGTATTCGACAGCGGTGTCCATCCAGAATCTCGCGCCGAGGGCGGACCGCCGGGTGCTGTCCGTCGCGCTCGGCGTGCTGATCACCGTGCTGGCGCTGTGGATCAACATCGGCAACTACGCGAGCTTCCTGTCCCTGATCGGGTCGGTGTTCGTGCCGATGCTCGGGGTCCTGGCCGTCGACTTCTTCGTGCTCCGTCGCGGGCACGACTGGGACGTGTCCCGTACGGCCCCGTCGCGCTGGGGCATGATCGCCGCGTGGGCCCTCGGCTGCGCCGCGTACCAGCTGGTCAATCCGGGCACTGTCGGCTGGTGGAGGCGTTTCTGGACCGACGTGCAGGGATGGCTGCATTTCACCCCGCCGTCGTGGGTCAGCGCGTCGCTGCTGTCCTTCGCGGTCGCGGCCCTGGCCACGCGCCTGATCGGCAGGCGCGCCCGTACCTGACGTACCGGGGACCTCGCGGCATCGCCGCGAATGCGTGACGATTCTGCGAAAGTCGCCATGGAGGCGTGGGAACTTTTCCACCTCACTTCCTGCGTCGTCGCGTGACTTGCGATGGCACCATGACAGACGTGAAACACGGTGTTCACGATCCGATCCTTCGCGCGGTCATCGAGTGCGCGGCCGATGCGATCGTGGCCGTGGACCCTCACTTCGCGGTGACGGTGTGGAATCCCGCGGCGGAGCGGATGTTCGGCTGGCCGGCCGACGACCTGCTCGGCAAGGTGGCGCCGATCGTGCCGGACGAGCTCAAGGCCGAGCACAACGCCGTGCTGGAGCGGATCCGCGAGGGCGGGCAGATCTCCATCGCGACCCGGCGGTTCCACCGTGACGGCCACCTGATCGACGTACGGATCGACACGAGCGTCCTGCGGGACACCGATGACGAGCTGATCGGCTGGGTGAGCGTCTTCCACCGGGTCAAGGAGGACGAGGCCGCCCAGCACCACGCCACCGAGCGGGCCCGGCTCGTCCGCCGGCTCAATGACGTGATCGCCGATCTCAACGCCGAGCTCGACCTGTCCACGGTGCTCGACCAGATCACCGGTGCGCTGGTCGAGCTGACCGGCGCCGACGCCGGTGGTTTCGTTCGGATCGACGGTGACAAGCTCAAGCTGGTCGGCATGCGCGGGTTGCCCGAACATCTGCGCGACACCGTCGCCGAGCTGCATCCAAGCCTGGTCGGCGAGCTGCTCCGCACCGGGAAGACGGTCATGCTGGCCACCGGCAACCGGCGGCTCGGCGACTTGATCTGGTCCGAGCTCCCCGGCCTGCACACCATCGCGCTCGGCCTCTCCTATCTCCAGCAGGAGCCGTACGGCGCGTTGTACGCCCTGTTCTCCGGGCAGAAGGTCGGGCACAACGAGCTGGAGGTGCTGGAGCTGCTCGCCGGGCACGCCGGCGTCGCCGTCGGCAACGCGGTGGCCTACGCCAAGGTCGTACGGCAGCGCGCGCACGAACGCGCGGTCATCGACGCGAGCGCGGACGGCATCGCGGTGCTGGACGGGGACGGGATCGTGTGTCAGTGGAACCCGGCGGCGCACGCCATCACCGGTGTACCTCAGGACGACGCCATCGGCCGGCACCTGCCGTTCCCCCAGCCGCAGCCCGGACAGATCGTCACTCATCAGCTGGAGTCGGGCACGTGGCTGAACGTGCTGTGCGCCGAGATAGAGGAGACCGACGAGCTGGTCGTGGACTTCCGCGACGTATCCGACGCGAAGGCGCTCGAGGAGGCCAAGGATCTCTTCCTGGCGACCACCAGCCATGAGCTCCGCACGCCGATCACGGTGGTCCAGGGGTTCGCCAGCACTCTGGTGAACCGGTGGGACAAGCTGACCGATGGAGACCGGCGACAGGCGGTCGCGACGATCGCGGAACGGGCGCATTCGCTGGGCCGGCTCGTCGAGAACCTCTTGCTCGGCTCACGGGCCGGTGCGGGTGAGCTGACCGTGACCATCGAGCGCTTCGACCTGGCCCGGCTCCTCAGAGCGGCCGTCGAGGGGTTTCGGTCGCTGTCGGACCGGCATGTGGTCGACCTCGAGATATCCGCCGACCTGCCCGAGGTCAGCGGCGACGCGATGGCCACCGACGTGATCATCGGCCAGCTGCTGGAGAACGCCTTCAAGTACTCACCGAACGGCGGCACCGTGCTCCTGCGGGCCACGGTCGAGGGGCCGGACATCGTCGTGACGGTGGAGGACGAGGGGGTCGGCATCGCGCCCGGGGACCACGACCGGATCTTCGAACGGTTCGTGCAGGGCGAGGCCGGTGATCGGCGCCGGTTCGGCGGCATCGGGCTGGGCCTCTACATCGTGAAACGGCTGGCCCTGGCGCAGCACGGCGATATCTCGGCACGCACCCGCACGTGCGGCGGAACATGCATGCGTCTTGTGCTGAAGTCGGCTGAGTGACGGTTACTTGTACGTAGCGTGACCGCCGATTCGCTTGCAACAGGAGTAATCCTGCGATGAGTGGATAGGTCTTTTACTGGTTTTCGCACCAGCAGGGTCCATGTCCGCTACGAGCAGCTTTCTGGGGGTCTCCAGGCGTGTCTGAGGCGTTGGTCACTCGTTGTGTCGGTAGCCGATGGTTTGGAGTGCGTTTCCGGGCTTGCCCGATTGGGCATTTCGGTCGTACCGGGGGTGCGACAGGGAGTGTCCGAACTGAGGAGGCGACGGGGAGGTGAGGGCGTCGAGCGCCGTATTGTTGCCGCACGCGCCATCCAGCGTCGCGATCGCCCGGCAGTACCTCACTGCGGAACTCGTCGCGACGGGGGTCCGCGAGTCGGTGATCGATGACGTCAACCTCATCATCAGTGAGCTGCTGAGCAACGCCATGCGCCATGGCCGGCCACTGGCCTCGGGCGAGGTCCGCTTGACCTGGACCACGAGTGACGACGCGATCGAGGTCTCCGTCAGTGACGGCGGTGCCAGGACCGAGCCGCGGCGCGGTCATCCGACGCTGTCCTCGCTCGGCGGACGGGGGCTCGGCATAGTGGAGACACTCGCCGAGTGCTGGGGCGTGCACCGCGACGAAGACGGCACCACGGTCTGGGCGGTCCTGAGCGCTCCCCGGCTCGGCCCATCGCGGGGGCGATCCCGTACAGACACCCCGCAACCTGCGGTTACCGTCCAGCCGAGCATCTCTGGCGCCCCCGGCGCGAACCTGCTCAATCACACCCGCTAGGGTCTACCCAGCTCGGGTGCTGCCGTGCCCCCGTCGGCAGCTCCCGAGCCTCCAACCTCGCGCGGCCTCAGCTGACCTCAGGTCAGAACGGCAGCGCGTCCCGCTGGATCGGACAGGACATGCAGCGCGGCCCGCCTCGGCCGCTGCCGAGTTCGCTCCCCGGGATCCGGATCACTTCGACACCGGCCGCCTCCAGCTGGGCGTTGGTCTCGATGTTCCGCTCGTAGGCCACCGCCAGCCGCGGCGCCACGGCCAGGGTGTTGTTCCCGTCGTCCCACTGCTCCCGCTCGGCCGTCACCGGGTCCAGCCCGGTGTCGATCACCTTGATCCGGTCGATGTCCAGCGCCTCCGCGGCCGCGCGGAGGAAGGGCTTGGCGGGCGCGATCCGCAGCTCCCCGTTCGGCTGGGTGACGGCATAGGCGGTGAGGGAGTGGGCCACCGCCGGATACATCACGACGGTGTCGACATCGACCATCGTGCAGATGGTGTCCAGGTGCATGGTGGCCCGCTCCTGGGCTATGGGCACCGCGAGCACGGTGTGCGCCATCGCGGCATCGAGGACCTGCCTGGCGAGCCGCTCGACCCCGGCGGGTGTCGTCCGCTCACCGGTGCCGACGGCGATCACGCCCGGGCCGAGGAGCAGGATGTCCCCGCCCTCGACGTGTTCCATCCCGGGGTCGTAGACGGTCTGGACGCCGGCGAACCGGGGGTGGTGGGCGTAGATCAGCCGGGTCAACGCGGTCTCGCGGCGCCGGGCCGGCATGGCCAGGCTCGTCACCGCCACGCGGTCGCCGATCCACGAGCTCGAGTCCCGGGTGAACAGCAGGTTCGGCAGCGGATCAATGATGAAGTCGTGCCGGCTCATCAGGTCGTACACCAGGCCATGGCCGGACTTGAGCTCCTCGTGCGCCAGCCCGGCGATCAGCACGTGGGCCAGGGTCTCGGTGTCCAGATCCGCCAGATAGGAGCCCGCGATTCCGCGCAGCCGGTCGCCCAGCCGGGCGTCGGCGAGCACTTCCGTGATCGCCTCCTGGCGCGCCTCCTGGAACTCCAGTGCCTCCTGGAGCAGTTCGGTGACATACAGGACCTCGACGTCGCGGGCGCGCAGCGCCTCGGCGAATATGTCGTGCTCCTCCTGCGCCCGGCCGACCCACGGGATCCCGTCGAACAGGAGCTTGTCGTTGTTGCGCGGGGTGAGCCGCTTCAGCTCTGCACCCGGGCGATGCAACATCACGGCCCGGAGCCGTCCGACCTCGCTGTTCACGCGGTTGGTATGAGGCACGTTGTGCAGCGTAGTCCGGTATGTAACATGCGCAGATCAACAGACTCGCTCACCCGGTTCATTTCGCCGCATCGACCCTGCTGAGAGCCTCCGCCGACGGCTTGGGGACCGCTCTGGTCCTGCTGGTCGAAGATCGGACGGGCCGGGCGGCGGGGGCGGGTTTCCTCCTCTCCGCGGCGCTGCTTCCCTATGTGGTCTCCGGCCCGATAGTGGGCGACGGGCTCGACCGCACCGGCCGCCCCGGCCTGCGGGCATCGGTGCTGGCAGCCGCCTACACGGTCGCGGTGGCCCTGCTGCTCGCCCTGGCCGGCAACGTCCCCACGCCGGTGGCGCTCGCGGCCGCGGTCGCAGTCGGCTGCCTGGAGCCGGTCGGTGTGGCGCTGTCCGGCCTGCTGCCGCGCATTGTCCCGGAGGGCCGGTTGACCAGGGCGTACGGGCTGGAATCGGCGAGCTACAACGTCGCCGGGATCGCCGGCCCGGGCCTCGTCGCCGCCCTCGCGGCCTGGGCCGGTCCCCAGTCGGCGGGCCTCGTGGTCGTCACCTTCGCGGCCCTGGGCGCGGCGGCGATGCCACTGCTCGCCCTCACCTTGCCGACGCGGAAGGGAACACCCGCGGCCGGCGCGGCGCGTCCGGGCCGGCGTCGCGCCGAGGTGCTGACCGGCGGTGCGGTGGTGCTCTTCGGCAACCGGCCGCTGCGCGCCGTCACAGTGGCGACCGTGCTGGCGTTCGCCGGGATCGGTGGCGTGCCGGTCGTGGCGGTGCTGCTGGCCGGCCATCTCGGCGCCGGCCCGGCCGCCGGTGGACAGCTGCTGGTGGCCTTCGCGGCCGGAGCCCTCGCCGGATCACTGGCGTCGGCGCGCCGGCTGAAGCAGCGCGGCGCGGAGTGGGTGGTGCTGGGCGCGATCACGGCACTCGGCCTGACTCTGGCCGGCGCCGCACTGGCCGCCCCTTCCCTGGCGTGGGCGGTCGCCTGGTTCGCCGCGGCGGGGGTGTGCGACGGGCCGTTGCTGGCGGCGACCCTGATTCTCCGGCAGCGCGAATCCCCGGCCGACCGGCTCGGACAGGTCAACACCACCGGCGGCGGCTTCAAGCTCGGCGCGGCCGCGGTCGGCGCGGCGCTGACGGGTGTCCTCGCCGACGCGCTGGGCGCCGGCGGCCTCCTCCTGGGCATGGCCGGTCTGCAGTTCACCGGGGCCGCCGCGGGCCTGGTCCTCCTGCGCCGCTAGTTCACGGCCCGGTCCTGGCCGGCCCAGTACGGCGCGCGAAGCTCCCGTTTGAGGACCTTGCCGGTGAGGTTGCGTGGAATGGACTCGCGGCGCTCCACGGAGGTCGGGCATTTGAAGTGGGCGAGCCGGGCCCTGCAGTGCTCGATGAGCTCCCGCACCGGCACCTCCCCCGACAGCACCACGATGGCCTTCGGCGTCTCGCCCCACTGCGGATCCGGTACCCCGATCACGGCGCAGTCCGCCACGAGCGGATGGCTCATCAGGGCGTTCTCGACCTCGGCCGGATAGACGTTCTCCCCGCCCGAGATGATCATGTCCTTCACGCGGTCGTGGATGTAGAGGTAACCGTCCTCGTCCAGGTAGCCGATGTCTCCGGTCCGGAGCCAGCCATCCGGCAGCAGAGTGTCCGCGCTGGCCTCGTCGAGCCTCCAGTAGCCCCGCATGTTCTGTGACGTGCGGGACAAGATCTCTCCGGCCTGGCCCGCGGGCAGTTCCGCTCCGGTCGCGGGATCGACGATCTTGATTTCGGTGTCGGCGCCCGGGATACCGGCGCTGCGCAGCCGGTGGGCGTGCGGCCCGTGGGTGACGTGGTCCTCCGGATGCAGCATGGTGATCGCACCGGTCGTCTCGGTCAGCCCGTACACCTGCATGAACCGGGTCCGGGGGAGGAGCCGCATCGCGCCGCGCAGGACCTCATCGCTGATCGGCGAGGCGCCGTACAACAGGACCTCGAGGCTGGACAGGTCGGCGGTGCGCGCCTGGGGCACCTGGGGCAGCAACAGCAGCAGTACGGGCACCAGGAAGGTGTGCGTCACCCGGTGCTCGGCGATGGCTTCGACGATCAGCCCGGGATCGGGCTCGCGCAGGATCACGCCGGTGATGCCCTCGCACAGGACGGCGACCCCGAGCACGCAGCCGGCGATGTGGTACATCGGCATCGCCACCATGAGGACCGGTGACCCGTCCGTCTCGTCCATCGACCAGATCTGGTCGTGCCGGCGCAGCGCCGCGAGGAAGTTGTCGTGGGTGAGCATGACCCCCTTGGGCAGGCCCGTGGTGCCCGAGGAGTAGAGCTGGGCGAAGACGTCGGCCGAGCTGAGGTCGGTGTCGATCCGCGCCGCCTCGTAGGCGCCGACCCACCTGGCGTAGTCGTGATAGCGGTGGTCGTCCGCGCCGATCACGACCAGGTGCCGGGCGTGCGGCAGTTGATCGGCGATCTGGTCCAGCACCGGGACGAACTCGGGTCCCACGATGAACACGGGGGCCCGGGCGTTGTTGACGATGTAGGCCACCTCGTCAGCGGTGAGCCGGTGGTTGACCGGCACCTGCACGGCACCGATCCTCGCGGCGGCGAACAGCTGCTCCAGGTACTCGATGGAATTCTTGTCCAGGATCGCGACACGGTCACCGTGCTCCACCCCGGCCGCCCGCAGGGCCGCCGCGGCCCGGTCGACCTGGCGGTCGAACTCGGCATAGGTGACCCTCCGGCTCCCGCTGATGAGGGCGATGCGGTCCGGGTGCTCCCGCGCGCGGTCACGTAGCGCGTCCGTCAGAAGTGGCATGGCTGCCCCTTTCGTCGGCGGCGTTGCAGGCATCATGCGCGAACAGCCGACTCGGGACAAGGATCGAACGCCGCCATTGATGAAGGCATAGCGAGAAATGCGTGACAAGGAGGTAAACCTGCGTTGATCTTCGGGCGTCTTTTTCGTACAGCGCGCCCTCATGGCGCGCGTCACACGGAGGTTCCCGGATTTTGCGATCTCGCTTCTTCGCGCGCGCCGCGGCCATTGCCGCGGTCACCGCGCTCGGTGGGCTCGGCCTCGCCGGCCTGTCCACGTCGGCTTTGGCGGCGACCCCGGCCAAGGCCTACGACTTCAACGGCGACGGCTACCGCGACGTGGCCGTCGGCAGCCCGTACGGCAAGGTCGGCACCAAGACCAGCGCCGGCTTCGTCAGCGTGATGTACGGCTCCAGCAAGGGACTGGACACCGGCAAAAAAAAGGTCTTCAGCCAGGACAGCACAGGGGTCCCCGGTGCGGCGGAGGCCTACGACCACTTCGGTTACTCCCTCACCTCCGCCGACTTCGACCGGGACGGCTATGCCGACCTCGCGATCGGCGTCCCGGACGAGGACACGGGCAAGGGCACGAACGCCGGCATGACCACGATCCTGTGGGGCACGCCGTCCGGCTTGTCCACCTACGCCTCCGCGGACGAGGAGTTCAGCAACCCCGGAGCGGGTCACCGCTTCGGCGAGAGCATGACGACCGGGGACATCCAGCACGACGGCTCCCCGGAACTGTTCATCACGGTGCCCGGCATGGGGTCGTTCAGCTGGTTCTACTGGGACGCCGCCGCAAACGCCAGGACGACGGCCCGCACTGTCGGCACCACCACGGCCGCCCGAGCCCCGCGCGTCGGCGGCTCCCAGGCGGTCCCGCGCGTGAAGCCGGGCAAGGGGCAGGTGTCCACCCAATCGGCGACCGACGTCAACAGCTCGGTGGTCGCCGTGGGGGAC
>JAOPYH010000526.1 GCA_025964715.1 Streptosporangiaceae bacterium
GAAATGCTGCTGGCGGAAACACTGTTGGTCGACAAACTCATGGCGGATTCCTTGGGTGGGGAAAGTGGATAAGCAAGACTGCTGCAGGTTACGCCTCTTTATCGGCAGCCTGCACAACGATCTTGAAAACAATTACACTTTGTTACAACTTTCGGAAGATGAAATGCGTACAAACGGAAATATGGCGTTCTATGGGTCATTGGATGTCATTGTCGCCTAACGTTCTCACGCCGTGTCATAGAAATGCCGTAGCTTGTTCAACGACCACAGACGCTCAGAAGCCATATGCAATTTATTGTCTAAGGCGAATGCTATCTATGGTCGTGAATAATAAAAACCGCCTGCAATAGGCGGTTAGGTACATCGGGAGACGTGCATTCAAAAAAGATGCCGTCTAAAATTGTTCCCATTCCCCGTTAGTAATCATTTGCGGCTCCAGGCGCTTGGGTTTCGAGGCGGCGATGGCGGTTCGGGGCTTTGAAGTCAGCGCCTTATTGCCTGCAGTCGCCTGCCGCGTTTTATGCGGGATGGCAGCGACCGATGCAGTCTGCATACCGTCAAGCTTGAATACACTGACCACTTGGGCAAGATTACTCGCTTGATCCTGCATTGATTCCGATGCGGCCGCCGCTTGTTCCACCAAGGCCGCATTCTGCTGAGTGACCTGATCCATTTGGCCAATGGCCTGATTCACCTGTTCAATACCGGCACTCTGTTCCTGTGTCGCAGCTGTGATTTCGGCCATGATGTCGGTCACCCGCTTGACGCTGTCGACAATCTCTTCCATCGTCGATCCTGCTACACCAACCAGCTTGCTGCCGGCATCGACCTTTTCCACCGAGTCGCCGATCAAGGTCTTGATTTCCTTGGCGGCGGCGGCCGAGCGTTGCGCCAGGTTGCGTACTTCACTTGCCACCACTGCAAAGCCGCGGCCCTGTTCACCGGCGCGCGCTGCTTCGACGGCGGCATTCAATGCCAGGATATTGGTCTGAAACGCAATGCCGTCGATGACGCCGATGATGTCGACGATCTTTCTGGCCGATTCATTGATCGAACCCATCGTATCGACGACCTGGGTAACGACTTTACCGCCCTTGACCGCGACGCCGGAGGCAGCTTCCGCCAACTGGTTGGCCTGCCTTGCATTATCGGCATTTTGCTTGACGGTGGAGGTCAGTTCCTCCATCGACGAAGCAGTCTCTTCAAGTGAGCTGGCTTGCTGTTCGGTGCGGGATGACAAGTCGTGGTTGCCGGCGGCGATCTCGCTTGAACTTATCGCTATGGTATCTGTGCCGGCGCGGACTTCGGCCACGATCCTGACCAGGCTATCTCGCATCGTTTTCATTGCGTACAAGAGGCTGGTTTTGTCGTTTTCCTTTGTCTGGATGGAGACACTGAGATCACCGGCCGCAATCTTGCCGGCAATCGCGGCGGCATAGTCCGGCTCGCCGCCAAGCTGCTTGAGCAGCGTGCGTGTAATGATGAAGGCAGACGATGCACCTAATACCAAGGCAAGAATGCCCAGTATGATCATTGTCATGCGTGCGTTTTGGTAGGTCTCCTCAGCTGCCTTATAAGTGGCATCCATCATGTCGGTCTGGTAATTGATCAATGCCGCGAGGGTGTCAAAATATGCTTTCTGAGCCGAACGCATTTCGCCGAAAAGAATGCTGACTGCCAGATCTTTGTTGCCTTCGTTGGTCGCCCTGATGAGTTTGTCTGCTGCAGGGCGGTAAAGAGCGGAGGATTCCTTCACGTCGTTAAACAATTTTTTACCCTTTTCCGTCTGGATAAGTTGTTCGAGTTTGGCGAAGGCCTCATTATTATCTGCACTGTTTTGCACGGCGATATTCAGCTCTGTTTTTGCTGTCTCTGCATCCGTCGTGAGCATGGCGTTGCGCATTGCACGCGCATTCCAGTTGATGTTGTCGCGTATACCCTGTGCGAGTCTGACTTGGGGGTAGGCATCCTGAACGATTTTGGCTATTCCTGCGTTCATATCGCTTAGCCTCATAATGGCCATGCCCATGATAATTGCCAGCAGGGCCAGTACCAGGCTGAAGCCGAGGGTTAAACGGGTTGATACTGTCATGCGATTCATTTTATTTTCCTGTTGCGGTATTAAATTGAAGCCGATGCGGCGATTTTTCGTTCAGTCCGGTTTCCATTCCCGGCGAGGACATGGCTTTGTCGATATCGACGAGGATGAGCATGCGCTCGTCAATCGTCCCCAATCCGGTCAGGTACTCGGTGTTCAAGGCAGTGCCCATCTCCGGGGCCGGCTTGATCTGGTCCGGGGTCAAAGTGACCACGTCCGAGACGCTGTCGACCACCATGCCGATCACCTGCCTGCCGATAGTCATGATGATCACGACCGTGAACTGGTCATAGGTCGGTGTGCCCAGGTTGAATTTGATGCGCATGTCGACGATTGGCACAATGATGCCGCGCAGGTTGACCACACCCTTGACGAAGTCCGGTGCATTGGCAATCCGGGTAACCGTGTCATACCCCCGGATTTCCTGCACCTTCAAAATATCGATGCCGTATTCTTCCCCGCCGAGTTTGAAGGCGAGGGATTCAACGGCATGATCGCCTTGCTGAACCTTTTGCATGATTTCTGTTTCTTTCTTGATGGTCGTAAGGTCATAACGAATGGTCTATCTGCTTCTTCGTTGCAAATAAGCTTTAACCATTTGATACAACTTAACGGCGTACCAGAAAGCAACTTTAGAGATATGAACAAATTTAATAAAGGTAAAGATAAATATGAAAGTGGCTTTATTTGTGTGCAAGTAGCTTGATTAATGTGCAAGTAACTTTATTAATAATGCTGCTGGCGCAGCCTTTAGCAATGTCCTGCACTAATGAAAGAAGACATACAACATTGCAATTTACGCAGGATCGCCGCGCACGCTGCCTCGTGACATGCACGTGACATGTCGCCAATGCTCGCGAATTATTCCGGCGCAAAGGATGAATTCGAGCGTTTTGAAGAGGCGGGCACAAAGTGTCCGTGAAAGGAGGGAACTAAATTGAGCGCATCAGTTTTTTTTGCGTGAACCATTAAATCAAACTGATGCTGCCCGCTTTAATTGGTCTGGGCCGGAAGTGGACATTCGACAGCCATCAGGCTTCTACATCGGTGAACGGATCACGGTTCAAGCGTCGAAAGGTAGGCTGCGGCCTGCTTGATCTGCGTATCGTTCAGCGTGGCCGAAACTGCCGTCATCGATCCTGGCGCCGGCGGCGCCTTCT
>JAOPYH010000288.1 GCA_025964715.1 Streptosporangiaceae bacterium
GAGCGGCTGGTCGCCCGGTTCGACCTGGACACGACGGTGCCCGAGTGGGCGCTCGGCTACCAATGGGACATCGTGCTGAACGCCACGCCGATGGAGGCCTGATGGACGACACCCTCGTGACCCCGTCGCAGACGGTCGGCCCGTTCTTCGGCTACGCGCTTCCCTACGAGGAGGGACCCCAGGTCGTGCCGCCGTGGCGGCCGGGGGCCATCACGCTGCGTGGCCGGGTCGTGGACGGCGCGGGCGAGCCGGTGCCGGACGCCATCGTGGAGATCTGGCAGGCCGATTCGGACGGCACCGTCTCGCGGGGCGGCGGCGGCGGGCTGCGACGGACCGGATACGGCTTCTCCGGGTTCGGCCGGTGCGCGACGGACCGGGCCGGCGGCTACGGCTTCTCCACCGTCAAGCCCGGCCCGGTCCGCGGCGCCGCACCCTACATCGCCGTCCTGGTGTTCGCCCGCGGCCTGCTCAAGCCGGTCGCGACCCGGCTGTACTTCCCCGAGGAGGAGGAGGCCAACAGCGCCGACCCGGTGCTGTCGGCAGTCGATCCGGAGCGCCGCGGCACGCTGGTCGCGCAGCCTGAGGACGAGGCCGGCTACCGCTTCGACGTCCGCCTGCAGGGCGATGGGGAGACGGTCTTCTTTGCCTTCTGACCGATCCCTCTCCGATCCCCTCGACCGTGCCGATCAGGGGCTCCTCGACCCGGTACGGGCCGGGACCGCCGTCGAGGCGATCACCTCCGACCGGTCCTGGCTGCGGGCGCTGCTGGAGGCCGAGGCCGGCCTGACCCGTGCCCAGGCCCGCCTGGGCCTGGTCCCCGACGAGGCGGCCCGGGAGGTGACCGAGCTGGCGCGGTCCGCGGAGATCGACGCCGGCGAGCTGGCCGTTCGGGCACGGGGCGCCGGCAACCCGGTGGTGCCTCTCGTCGCCGAACTGCGGCGGCGATCCGAACCCCGGCTGTCCCGGCACTTTCACCAGGGCGCGACCAGCCAGGACATCATGGACACCGCCGCGATGCTCGTGGCGGCGCGGGCCCGCGAGAGGATCCTGGCCGACCTGGATCGGGTCCTCGTCTCGCTCGCCGCCCTGGCCGAGCGCCACCGGGAGACCCCGATGGCAGGGCGGACGCTCGGGCAGCAGGCACTGCCCACCACCTTCGGGCTGCGGGCGGCGGGCTGGCTCGTGGCCTGCCTGCACGCCCGCCACCGCCTCGCGGCCCTGTCGCTGCCGGTCCAGCTGGGCGGTGCGGCCGGGACCATGGCGGGCCTCGGTGGCCGGCCGGCCGAGCTGCTGCCGGCCTACGCCGACGAGATGGGCCTGGCCGAGCCGGTCCTGCCCTGGCACACCCTCCGCCACCCGGTGGCCGACCTCGGCTCCGCCCTGGCCGTCACCACCGGCGCTCTCGGCAAGCTCGCCACCGATGTCGTCGTGCTCGCCCAGACCGAGGTCGGTGAGGTCGCCGAGGCCGCCGGCCCCGGCCGGGGCGGTTCCTCGGCCATGCCGCACAAGCGAAACCCCGCGCTGTCCACCGTCATCCGGGCCGCGGCGCTCCGGGTCCCGGCCGCGGCACAGGTCCTCATGGCCTCGCAGGCGGCGCCGCTGGAGCGGCCGGCGGGGGAGTGGCACGCCGAATGGCAGCCCCTGCGCGAGTGCCTGCGGCTCACCGGAGGCGCCGCCGAGACCGCGGCCGAGCTGGCCGAGGGCCTCGAGGTCTTCCCGGACCGGATGCGCGCGCATCTGGACGGGCTGCTGGACGTCCTCGCCGGGCGCGGCGAGCCGGCGGACACCGGGGCGGCGACCGCCCTCGTCGACCGGGCACTCGAGCACTTCCGGAAGGTCTCACCATGACCCTGCACCACCGTATCGACGGACCCAAGGACGCGCCGGTGGTCGTCCTCGGACCCTCACTCGGCACCACCCTGGACCTGTGGGAGCCGCAGCTTCCCGAGCTGGCCAAGGCCTGGCGGGTCCTGCGCTATGACCTGCCCGGCCACGGCGGGTCCCCGGCGCCGCGGGCCGGTGCCCACCGCCTCACGATGGGCGACCTCGCCGGCGAGGTGGCCGCCCTGCTGGATCTGTACGGCCTGGACCGCGTCGCCTGCGGCGGCGTCTCCATCGGCGGGGCCATCGGGGCGTCGCTCGCGGTCGCCCTGCCGGACCGGGTGGCCGCCCTGGTGCTGTGTTGCACGTCCGCCCACTTCGGTCCGCCGGCCGGCTGGCACGAGCGCGCCGCGCGGGTCCGCGGGGAGGGCATGGCGCCGGTCGTCGAGGGCGCGCGCGGACGCTGGTTCACCCCCGGGTTCGCCGATCCCGAGCCCCAGCTCGCCATGCTCGCCGGAGCCGACCCGGAGGGCTATGCCGCCTGCTGTGAGGCCATCGCCGGTTTCGACCTGCGCGGCCGGCTCGCGGACATCCGGGCCGCCACCCTGATCATCGCGGGGGCGGACGACCCGGCCACGCCGCTGGAGCACTCGAGGCTCCTGCTCGACGGGATCCCGGACGCGAGCCTGTGCGTGGTGTCGCCGGCCGCTCACCTGGCCAACGTCGAGCGCCCCGCCGAGGTGAGTGAGGCCATGGTCCGCCACCTGACCGCTGCCTGGCCGGCGCCTGGAGGAGGAGACCGTTGACCGACGACCGGTCGCGTCATGACGAGGGGATGCGGATCCGCCGGGAGGTGCTCGGGGACACCCATGTGGACCGTGCCGTGGCCCGGACCACCGGTTTCACCGAGGACTTCCAAGACCTGATCACGCGGTACGCCTGGGGGGACATCTGGGCGCGGCCCCTCCTGGACCGGCGGACCCGCAGCTGCATCACGCTCACCGCGCTGGTCGCCCACGGCCACCTGCAGGAGCTCGCCATGCACGTGCGCGCGGCGCTCCGCAACGGCCTCACGCCGGACGAGATCAAAGAGGTGCTGTTGCAGACCGCGATCTACTGCGGGGTGCCGGCCGCCAACTCCGCCTTCGCGGTGGCCCAGCAGGTCCTTGCCGAGGAGGGTGTGATCGTCCCCGGCTCACTGGACGCCCCGGGTGGCACCGGCACCTGATGACCGCCGCGAAGGACGCCAGGGCCCGGACTCCTCCTACCGTGACCGGCAAGGTCATGGCCATTTTGGAGGCGTTCGCCCCCGGCGACATCGGCCTGACCCTCACCGAGGTCTGCCGCCGGGCCGGGCTGCCGCTCGCGACCGGGCATCGCCTCGTCGCGGAACTCGCGGGCGGCGGCTTCCTGGAGCGGCAGGTGGACGGCACCTACCGGGTCGGTATGCGGCTGTGGCGGATCGGCGTGCAGGCCTCCGTCGCCTCGGCGCTCCGTGAGCTGGCGCTGCCGCACATGGAGGAGCTCTACGAGGGAACGCACGAGAACGTGCAGCTCGCCGTCCTGCGCGACGGCAAGGCGTTGTACCTGGAACGGCTCCGCGGCTCGCGGTCGGTTCCCGTCGTCACGAGGGTGGCCGGAGAGCTGCCGCTGCACGCCACCGGAGTCGGCAAGGTCCTCCTGGCCTACGCCCCGGCCGGGCTACGGGAGCAGGTCCTCACCGCCCCGCTGTCCGCTCACACCCCCAACACGATCACCGATCCCGAGCGGCTCCGGGGCTGCCTCGCCGAGGTTCGCCGGGACGGCTACGCCGTCACCCGTGAGGAGATGACGCTCGGCTCGTGCTCGGTCGCCGCCCCGGTCCGGGGCTCCGGCCACCGGGTCGTCGCGGCGCTCTCGATCGTCGCACGCAACCGCAGCGCCGATCTGCGCCGCCTGGTCCCCGCGGTGGTCACGGCCGCTCAGGCCCTCTCACGCGAGGTCGCCGCGCACTGGGACGGGGATTGATCCCATGCCGTCGTCGTACGGCCACCGGCCCCCTCGCGGTGGCCGTACGGACGGGAGGCCGTGGCCGGTTCCATCTGGGCGGAACCGGCCGGCCACGGGCTCACGCCGCCGCGGAGCCCGCCGGCACCGAGGCCGTCTGTGGCGTACGGCGGGTGAGCAGCCCGTCCACGCCATAACGTCCCCCGCCCGCCACGGCGAGCGCCAGCGCGGCCCCGCCGAGCGCCAGCACGAGCTCGTACCCGCCCTTGTCGACGAACAGGCCCTTGTCGATGTGCACGGTCAGCAGGGCGCCCGCCATGTCCAGGAAGAGCAGGAGCCCCGCGATGGGCATCAGCGCGCCGAGGATCAGGGCGGCCCCGCCGATCAGCTCGACGAATGTGGCGTAGAGCGCGGACACCCCTGGCGCCGGCACGCCCATCATCTGGAACGCCTTGCTGGTCGCGTCGAGCCCGTTGGTGCTCAGCTTCTGCCAGCCATGCGCCACGAAGACCACGCCGATCGCGATCCGGGCGATGAGCAAGGCGACATCGGTCAGTGGACGGGGTATCCAGCGGTACATCATGCTCTCCTGACTGCGGGCGTGCGGGATCGTGATTATATTGAGTGCTCAAGATTTGAACGCTCAAGTACTTTGGTGACCCTACCAATTAGTTGAGAGCTGAACAACAAACTAGGATGGGTGTGTGAGCGAACGCGGGTGGTTGAACGACGGCGAGCAGCGTGCCTGGCGGGCCTTCTACGCCGCGAGCAAGGTGCTGTTCGACCAGCTCGACCGGGAGCTTCAGCGTGACGCCAACATGCCGCACACCTACTACGAGATCCTGGTCGTGCTGTCGGAGGTACCCGGCCGGGAGCTACGCATGCGCGAGCTGGCGGAGCTCACCCGGTCGAGTCCGAGCCGGCTGTCCCACGCCATAGCGCGGCTCGAGGACCGCGGCTGGGTACGCCGCAGGGAGTGCCCGGACGACAAGCGTGGCCAGTTCGCCACGCTGACCGGAGAGGGGCTGGCCGCGCTCGCCGCCGCGGCCCCCGGCCATGTCGCTGGAGTGCGCACGCACCTGTTCGACCGACTGACTCCGGCGCAGGTCGATCAGCTGCGGGCCATCTGCGAGGTAGTGGTCC
The DNA here is from genome assembly GCA_025964715.1 of Streptosporangiaceae bacterium. GTDB lineage: Bacteria > Actinomycetota > Actinomycetes > Streptosporangiales > Streptosporangiaceae > Actinomadura_C. Next base: position 4,951 of record JAOPYH010000288.1, read on the forward strand.
AGCCGCTCGCGCCCGACCATCCGGTCGCCCGCGACCTGACCACCTGACCTTCCGCTCAGTGGAAGAAAGGTCGCTGACCTCGGTAGAACCACGCCAGGATCGTGGTGGAACCGGACCAGGAGGGCGACATGCGGACCCAGGTGGCGATCGTCGGAGCGGGGCCCGCGGGACTGCTGCTCTCCCATCTGCTGCACCTGCGGGGGATCGACTCGGTGGTGCTGGAGAGCCGTGACCGCGCATACGTGGAGCGGCGGCAGCGTGCCGGGATGCTCGAGCAGGGGACCGTCGACGTGCTCCGCGAGAGTGGTGTCGGCGAGCGCCTCGACCGGGAAGGCCTGATCCACGACGGGCTCGAGCTGCGCTTCGCCGGCGCGGGGCATCGCATACCGCTGAAAGAGCTCACCGGCCGGTCCGTGGCGGTCTACGCGCAGACCGAGATCGTCAAGGACCTGATCGCGGCCCGGCTCGCGGCCGGCGGTGACATCCGGTTCGGGTGCGAGGTGCTCGCGGTGGACCCCTCCGGGGCTTCGGTGACCTACCGCCGGAACGGCCGGACCCGCAGCCTCGACTGCGACGTGATCGCGGGGTGCGACGGGTTCCACGGCGTGTGCCGTTCGGCCGTCCCGTCACTGCGGACCTTCGAGCGCGGCTATCCCTACGGCTGGCTAGGCATCCTCGCGGAGGTCCCGCCCTCGACGGACGAGCTGATCTACTGCCATCACGAGCGGGGTTTCGCCCTGCACAGCCTGCGTTCCCCACAGATCAGCCGCCTCTATCTCCAGGTGCCCCGCGACGAGGACCTCGCCCGCTGGCCGGACGAGCGGATCTGGGACGAGCTGCGCACCCGACTGGCGGTCGACGGCGGCGGCTGGGAGCTGAGGGACGGGCCGATCCTGGAGAAGGGCATCACCCCGATGCGGAGCTTCGTCGCCGAGCCCATGCGGTACGACAGGTTGTTCCTCGCCGGCGATTCCGCGCATATCGTCCCGCCGACCGGAGCCAAGGGCCTGAACCTCGCCGTCTCCGATGTCACCGTGCTGGCCCGCGCGCTGACCCAATGGATTCAGGACGGCTCCGCGACTCTCATGGACGCCTATTCCGACATCTGCCTCAAACGGGCATGGAAGGCAGAGTACTTCGCGTATTGGATGACGACCCTGCTGCACATCGATCCGGCCCAGGACGCCTTCGGCCGACGTCTGCAGCTTGCTCATCTGGACTACGCCACGGCTTCGCGCGCGGCGGCCACGACGCTGGCGGAGAACTACGTCGGCCTGCCCCTTTGACGTCGCTCCCGGGCACGGGCAGGCCGGACCGGAGTTAATCCGACATATCGCTAAGAGCCGCTCAAAAGGTAATTAGCGTGCTAGATCGTTATCGATTAAAGCATGTCTGTCGAGAGTGTTGCATCGAAGCCAAGTCTCACATCTCGCGGTTTCATGGAGTTAGCGCCAGGGGATCAACCAATCGGAACATCGGCATAAAGATCGACGGTAGATGCGTTAACGCATCAATTGTCGAGGTGTGGCGGCGGAAGTCGTGCCATGCAGCCTATCGTTCCGACGTTAAAATCCGGCCTTATGGCTAGATTTCTCCAAGGAGGCAAGTTCCATGGACGTTAAGAAGCGCGTGGCAGTTGCCATGTCCGGCCTGGTCCTCGCGGGAGCGGGCGCCCTGGCCGTGGCGGCGGCCGCCCCGGCCAGCGCCCAGAGCACCCAAGCCGTGACCAGCGCGTCGCAGAAGACCGGCGGCGGCGGTGGCGGCGGCGGTAGTGCTTCGGCCGCAGCCGGCCGGCGTGGCGCCGCGGCTGCTGCCGCGGGTGGTGGCGGCGGCGGTGGCGGTGGCGGCAGCGAGCGTAGCCGCGAGGGCCGCGAGGGCCGTGAGGGCCGTGAGTTCGGCGGCGGCGGTTTCGGCGCGAACAACAACAACGCTCCGAACAACGCTCCGAACAACAACAACAACCGCCAGAACGGCTAACGACGCCGCGAATCTGAGAGCGGCTGTGGTCGTGATGTGAACCCCCTGTCCGCAGGGTGGCGTAGGAGCGAGTGAGCGGCAGGGTCTCGCGCTCCATGGGTGGCGAGACCCTGTCCGGTTAGGTAGTCAAAGAATTTCGAAGTCAAAGATCCGGCCTCTGGCTGGATTCCTTCAAGGAGGCAAGTTCCATGGACGTTAAGAAGAGTGTGGCAGTCGCCATTTCCAGCCTGGTCCTGGCGGGCGGGACCGCCCTCGTCCTGAGCGCGGCCGCCCCGGCGAGCGCCCAGACGGCGATCAGCGCGCCCCAGCACGGTTGGCACGGTACGAACAGCAACAACGCTCCGAACAACGCTCCGAACAACAACAACAACTTCCAGGACGACTAAGTAAAGGCATGAACCTGTGAGCGATTGTGGTCGTGATCTGACCTCTGCACGCAGGGTGGCGCAGGAGTGAGTGCAGGGTCTCGCGCCGCATTGGCGCGAGACCCTGTCCGGTTAGTGGTGAAAGAGGTTCCGAAGTCAAAGATCCGGCCTCCGCGGCTGGATCTCTTCGAGGAGGCAAGTTCCATGGACGTTAAGAAGAGTGTGGCAGTCGCCATTTCCAGCCTGGTCCTCGCGGGCGGGACCGCCCTCGTCCTGAGCGCGGCCGCCCCGGCGAGCGCCCAGACGGCGATGAGCGCGCCGCAACACGGTTCGCACACCAACAACAACAACGCTGCCAACAACGCTCCGAACAACAACAACAACCGTCAGAACGACTAAGCGGCAGCGTGAATCTGCGAGCGGCTGTGGTCATGACTTGACCTTTGCCCGAAGGCTGGCGCAGGGATGCGGGGTCTCGCACCTAGGGGTGCGAGACCCCGTCCTGTTTACCGGGCCATGCGGCCGTTGTCCTGAAGATCTGGACATATGCATATGTAGTGTCGCATCAAAGTGTGTAGCGGTGGCTATTGTCGTCGATTAAAGCACGGCTGTCTGGGATGTCGAATGGAAGCCAAGTCACACATCTCGCGGTTTCGTGGACTTGGTCCAGGGGATGACGGAAGCGGAGCATGCGGCATGAACTGAGGAAGTGGGCAGTTCGGCCTTTTATGGTTCGATTCTGCAAGGAGGCAATTTCCATGGGAATTCCAAGTCGGCTGGCGGCCGGCGTGTCCGGGGTGGTCCTCCTGGGAGGCGCGGGCCTGGCTGTGGGCGCGGCCGCGCCGGCGAGCGCGGCCGCGCTGGTGGCCGTACCCCCACACGTGACTTCCGCCCATGGGTGCGGTGGCTCGCGGTGCTCCAGCAACCGGCATTCCCGCCGCAATGCGCATCGGCAGCACAGCCGTCAGCGGGTCATCGTGGTGAACCGGATCCACAACACCGCCAGGGCCTTCAGTGACCAGCTCCAGGGCCAGCGGGAGCGCCAGAACCAGAACCAGAACCGGGAGGACCGGGGCCACATCGCCACGTCCTCGGCCGCCTCGTCGTCCGCAGGCGGCGGCACAGGGGGCGGCGGCGGTTCCTCTGCCGGCGGCGGTGGCGGAGGCAACCACGTAGCCCAGCCGAACGAGCTGACCGTGGTGCACCCCGAGCAGGAGAGAGCGCCGCAGGCACCGGGGACCGCGAGCACTCCGACGGCGAAGATGGAAGCCGCGGCGAGAACGCGCGGACCCTCGAGAACGTCGGAGCCGCCGTCGCCGGCTGGTGGAGCGCCCGCGGCGGGCCCGTCGGGGGGCGCGCCCAGGACGGGCGTGCCCGGATCGGGCGGCTCAGGGGGCGCACCGGCTGAGGACGGCGGTGCCCCAGGAATGCCCGGGTTGCCTGGCACGATTGTCCTCAGCTGAGGGTCGCCGTCTTCGGCGCGTTCGTCTCCGGGGTCCCGCATCGGTCGGTGCGGGACCCCGTCCTTTTGCGGCATGGCGATTTGGGCATATCCCCATTTAGCGGCGCATAAATATGCTTAACGGGTGTGATCGTCTTCGTTAAAGCAGGTGCGCCGAGATTGCCCGATGGATGCCAAGTCTCCCATCGCCCGGTTTCATGAAGTTCGCCCTGGGGATCATTTAAGTGGAACATGCGGCAGTAGTCAGGCGGTGGGCGGCTTTCATCGCTCAGCGCCAGGTGTGACCCCAAATCTCGCCACGGCGCCGATCTCGTTCCATAGAAATCCGAATGCGGCCTTTATGGCTCGATTTCTTCAAGGAGGCAATTTCCATGGGAGTTCCGAAGCGGATAGCCGTTGCGGTGTCCGGCCTTGTGTTCGCGGGCGGGGCAGCCCTCGCCGTCGGGGCGGCAGCTCCGGCCAGCGCTCAAACCCTGACGGCCGCACCCCAGTCGGGCTGCGGCCGTGGCTGTGGCTGCGGCGGTGGCGGTGGCTGCCACAGCCGCAACCACCATCATTTCCGCAACCACCACATCAACCACTACCGCCACCACCAGCGCGTCATCGTGATCAACCGGAACCACAACTTCGGCCGAAGCGAGAGTGGTCAGCACCAGCGCCAGCAGCAAAGGCATTGGATGCAAGAGCGTCACCAGCCGATGATTATGCAGCAGCCGGTGCAGCAGCGGCCCGCGGCTGAGCCTGAAGACGACTAGGCACGGCGAAACAGCGGTCCGGTCGCCATAGTGGCGCCGTATCGGCACGCGCGGAGATGAAGCGGCCTGCCAGACGATATGGCCACGGCCCGCACGTGTGCCGTCGACTTGATGGGGTCTCGCACCGGCGGTGCGGGGCCCCGTCTTCTTACGTACGGCCGCTTATGTACGGCCGTGGCCGCGTTCACCGGGACCCTCTTGCTGCGCGGCCCCTGAGGTCGACTTTCCGTTGGCGAATTCAGCAATATGGACATCTCTATATATTTTGGGCGATAAATGGCCCAGTAAGCATGATCGTGCTTATTAAAGCAGGCTCGCCGAGAGCGTCGAATAGATGTCAACTATCCCAACCCTCGGTTTCATGCGGTTCGCCCTGGGGATCATGTAAGCGGGACATAGGGCCTGGAGTCAGGCAGTGGGTCCATTGGTGCGCTCATTGCCGGGTCTAACGGCTAGATGTCATGCCGCGGGGCCGCCCTTGTTCCATAGAATCCGAATCGGCCGTTTATGGCTCGATTTCTTCAAGGAGGCAATTTCCATGGGAATTCCGAAGTGCATGGCGGTGGCCGTGTCCGGTCTGGTGTTCGCCGGCGGGGCCGCCCTCGCGGTGGGCACGGCCGCGCCGGCCAGCGCCCATGCGTCGGCGGCCGCGCCCCAGCAGTTGGTGTCCGATGGTTGCTGTGGTGGCCGTAGCCATTCGCGATGGCACCGCCACCAGCGCAATCACGTGCATGAGCACTCGCGCGTGATCGTCCTCAACAGGAACCACAACTTCAGCCACAACTTGAGCCGGGCCGAGAACGAGCAGATCCACCGCCAGCGCCACGAAATGGAGCAAAACCCGATCATCATGAGGCGCCCGTAGCCGGGATGTCGTCGTGACCCCAAGGGGTGCTCGCGGCATGAGGGGGTCTCGCACCGTCGGTGCGAGACCCCGCACGTATGGCTCTGTATCCGCGCTCAGGCCCGCTTTCCCGGGCGTGTGATGGGCGCCCCGGCCATTCGGACAATAGTGGCATTCCACGCCGCATGAAACCGGATGAAGCACGGGTGACCGCCTCTTATTAAATCAGCTTCGCCAGCAACATCGAATGGTGGCCAAGTCTCACATCTCGGGGTTTCGTGGAGTTGGGCCGGGGGATGACGTTAGCGGAACATCCGGCATGAACTAAGGCAGTGAGTCCATTCATTTACTCATTGTTCGGTGTGGCGGCAGTCGCACCGGGGGCCGGCCTTGTTCCGTAGAGATCCGAATCGAGCCTTATGGCTCGATTTCTCCAAGGAGGCAAGTTCCATGGGAATCCCGAAGAGCATGGCGATTGCCGTGTCCGGTCTGGTCTTCGCCGGCGGCGCCGCCCTCACGGTGGGCGCGGCGACCCCGGCCAATGCGCAGGTCCGGGTCGCCGCACCCCAGTCGGGCTGTGGCTGCGGTCACGGTGGCGGCGGCTGTCACAGCCGCAACCACCATCATTTCCGCAGCTTTCACCACAACAGCCACCGCAATCACCAGCGTGTGATCGTCATCAATAGGAACCACAACTTCAGCAAGAGCGACAATTTCCAGAACCAGCGGGAGCTTCAGGAGCACCAGCAGCGCCACCACATGCAGTGGATGCCGGTCCAGCCGCCGGCTTAACCGGCCACCGGGCCGCCGCACGTTAGGGGAGACGGCAGGCATGGGGGTCTCGTCGATGAAGGCGGGACCCCGTCGCCGTGACGCTCAGCAGTAGTCCCGTCATATCGGGTCAATTTGGGCATACCGCTATCTACTGGACCAAGGCGGGCTTAACAGTAATAATCGGTGTTCATTAAAGCATGCCTGTCAAGACTCCCGATTCACGGCCAAGTCTCATAAGACTCGGTTTTCGCCGACCGGTCCCCGGGGATCACCTATGCGGAACATACGGCATGGAGTGTGGAGCCGGGCGCCTCTTATGGGTCCATAACCCGGTGTGGCCACGGTCGCACACTGATATTCGCCTCCATCCGTAGGGATCCGAATTCGGCCCTTGTGGCTCGATTTCTTCAAGGAGGCAAGTTCCATGGGAATTACCAAACGCATGGCCGTTGCCGTATCCGGCCTTGTCTTCGCGGGTGCTGCGGCCCTGGCTGTGGGCGCGGCTGCCCCAGCCAGCAGCGAGGTCAGGATCATGGCGCCAGGCCAGCTGGTGGCCGATGGATGCTGCGGCGGTCGGCATCACAATAGGTGGCACTCGCATCACCGCAACCATTTCCGTACCAACCAGCGCGTGATCGTCGTCAACCGGAACCACAACTTCAGCCGGAGCGAAAGCGAAAACGCCCAGCAACAGCGTGGAATTCAGCGACACAACCAGCCGAGGAGGGGCTTCGAAGAAGAAGAGGACTGATCGTGCGGTGACGGCACACCCGAGGCGCCGGTGAGCGGTTCGTCATCTCGCTGCGGCCGACAGGACCGACGCCCGGACCAGGGGTCTCGCACCGATGGTGCGGGACCCCGTTCACTCTGCCTGTGACGGATATGGCCTGTGACAGATATGTAGATAGGTCGGATATTGGTGCTATGAGTAGCGATATCGCCGGTCATTAAAGCAGGTATGTCAAGAATTCCAAGTCTCACATCGCGCGGTTTCATGGGGTTGGTCCAGGGGATGACCTAAGCGGAACATAGGGTATGGAGTCAAGCAGTGGGTCCATTCGTTTACCCATTGTTCGTTGCGGCATCGGATGTCGTCGCGGGGGCCGACCTTGTTCCGTAGAAATCCGAATTCGGCCTTATGGTCTGATTTCTCCAAGGAGGCAAATTCCATGGGTATTCCGAAGCGCATGGCGGTGGCCGTGTCCGGCCTGGCTATCACGGGAGGTGCCGCCCTCGCGCTGACACTGGCGGCCCCGGCAGGAGCCGAGGCGATGGGCACCGCGCCCGACCAGGCGATTTCCGGCGGTGCGGTGCTGGGCGGTGGCGGCGGTGGCGGCGGCGGCGGCGGTGGCGGTGGCGGTGGTCGCGGCGGCGGGGGCCAGCGGGTGGTCCACCACCGGGTCATCGTCCACAGGCCCGTGATCCGGCGTCACATTCAGGTCCAGGTCCACCGCCCTTCCTGCAGTTCGTGCCATAACCATGAGCGGTTCAGTGACCACGAGCACCAGCACGTCCGTATGCACAAGCGCGTGATCGTCGTGAACCGGAACCGCAACCAGAGCGAGAGTGACACCGCCAATTTCCAGCATCAGCAGGAACGCGCGGCAATGCATCATCTGCGGCAGGAGCCGATGATGATGAGGCAGCAGGGCGAAGAATAGGCAGGGCGAAGGAGCGTTACCACATGGAGTCCCGCGAGTAGAGACTCGGCTCCGGCCGACCGCGTCGACGCCATGCGGGGGCGACGCTGATCATCGCTCGTACGGGAGCTGTTCGCGTGGGGGGTCTCGCACCGGCCGGTGCGGGACCCCGTCGCATCATGGGCCCCCCGAAATGGTTCCGCCAAGCCACCTCCACTGGGCGCCAAGCCTGGCATTCCACGGTTTCAGGCACTTGGCCCGGGGGATCATTTTTGGTGGAACATGTGGTCTTGAATAGTTCGATGAGTCAATTGATGCGCTCATCGAAGACAGGTGGCGGCGGTCGTCGCCGACTCGACCCTATTCCGTAGAAATCCCAATTCAGCCTTTATGGCCTGATTTGTCCAAGGGGGTAAATTCCATGGGTATTTCGAAACGCGTGGCGATTGCCGTGTCCGGGCTCGTCTTCGCTGGAGCGGCCGCCCTCGCCGTGGGGGCCACTCCGGCGGGCGCGGATGCCTTGCTGTCCGTCCCGGAGCACACGGTGTGCGGTGGCAAGGGGGCACACAAGGCGCATGCTGGAAGGGCCCGCGCTGGAAGAGCGGCCGGACGGCGGCATGCGGCCGTACGCCGGCATGCGGGCCTGCGAAGGGGCCGGGTGCACCACGCGAGGGGGCACGGGGCCGTGCAGGGGCGTGGTTGCGGTTGCGGCTGCGGGTCCCGCAGCCGTCAGTCCTGGCATGATCGGCAGCGGAACGTGTACCACCATCACCAGCGCATCATCGTGATCAACCGGAACTACAACCACAGTGCCAGTGAGAGCGCACAGGCCCAGCGGAACCGTCATGAAGAGGACTTCATGTCCATGACGCAGCCCGCGTGGGTCCGCCGTCCGGTGGTCCGCCCTGGGTTCCCCGCCTCGGAGGCCGAGGCTCCCGCGGTTGCCGCTGCGGCACCCGCGACTGAGGGCGGCGGCGGCGGCACGGCACCGGATACCGCGCAGGGCACGGCGCCGGACACCGCGCAGGGCACGGCGCCGGACACCGCGCAGGGTTCGGCGCCGGATACGGCTCAGGACAAGGCGCCGGACACGGCTCAGGGCACGGCGCCCGACACGGCACCAGGCGGCGCGCCGGCCACCGCGATGCAGGGATAAGGGGGCTGTCGGGCCGCTCATAAGGATATATCGGGTGTACCAGCCTAAAACCGGACAAACTTCACTAATGGTTCGGATTAAAGCGGACCTGTCAAAGACGCTGAATTGCGGTCAAGCACCATATGTCGCAGTTTCGTGCCGCGAGTCCACGGGGATGACGTTAGCGAAACATGCGGTATGGAGTCGGTGATGAGTGCATGATCTGCTCATTGCGTGGCGCGAGGACGTTCGCGGCGCGAGGCCGGTCCGTATCGCAGAGGATCGAATCAAGCCTTTACGGCTCGAATTCCCCAAGGAGGTATTTCCATGGGAATTCCGACGCGCATGGCGGTTGCCATGTCCGGTCTGGTTTTCGCGGGAGGTGCTGCGCTCGTGCTGGGCGGGGCCACCTCGGCAAGCGCCGCCACCGTGGCCGCCGCGCCTCAACAGGTCACACTCGCCACGTCCTCGTGCGGGCGTGGCCGGGGTTGCGGTTGCGGGCAAGGATGCGGCTGCGGCGGTCATCACCACAGCTCCCGCCATGTCAACAACGTTCATCACCGCAGCAACGTCGTAGTGATCAACAGGAACCACAACGTCAGCGAGAGCAGGGGCCGTGAGTTCGGCCGTCAACGGGAGTTCGGCCGTGAACGTGGTCTGGGGGGGTTCGAACGGCTGGGAGGGCTCGACGACGAGTGGGGCGATGGTGACTGGAACGACTGACCAGCGCCCGGCGGCACCGGGATCGCCTGAGGCCGGCCGCGCAGGCGGGGAACCGCCACACTGAGCCGCGGCCGGCACGGAGCTTTCGGCGCCGGGGGGGTCTCGCACCACAGGGTGCGAGACCCCCTTCTTGCGTGCATGGGGCTTAAAGCCCGTTTTGGGAGTCTCCCGACATGGAGTCAAGTCTGGAAGTTCGGCGTTTTGGCCCAGTGCGCCCCGGGGATGGCGTTAGCGGAAGATGCGGTATGGGGTGGTACGCGCAATAGGACCGGTAATGTCCCTATTGCACCCAATGTGATGGCTCATGCCATCCTGGGTGTCCTGCCCTGTGCCGAAACGCGATTCAAGCCTTCACGGCTCGAATTCTCCAAGGGGGTTTCCGTGGGAATTCTGAAGCGCATCACTCTCACCGTCACCGGGCTGCTCTTCGCGGCACTGGCCACGCTCTTGATCGGTGGGGTCGGCACGGCCTCGGCCGCCGCGGCTCCGGCCACCAGTTCCCAGAGCATGCCCATACGCCATGGACATGGACATCACCACGGTCACTGGAATGACTGTGGCTGTGAGTCCTGTTGTGTCGAGGTCTGCTGTGACGACTGCTGTGACGACTGCTGCTGGTGATGATCAGCACTGGTAGGTGACAGGAGGATCGGCGACGGCGACCGGCGGATGGCCGGTGACCGGTTGTCGCAGATCGAAGTCCGTTGGATCGAGGGCCCCGCGCCGGGTGGTGCGGGGCCCTCTCGCGTCGGTTAAAGCGGGTCTGCCGACTATGTCGGATTGTGGTCAAGTCCGATATTTCACCGTTTCGCATAGTTTGTCCCGGGAATGGAGTTAATCGGAAGATGTGGTATGGGGTCATGCGGGCAGTGGGGCCATTAGCACGGCCACGTGCCGGTGTGACGGCCGATGTCGCACCCTTGGGCGCCGACTCCGTTCCACAGAAACTCGATTCCAGCTTTTACGGCTCGAATCCTCCTAGGAGGTAGTTTCCGTGGGAATTCCGAAGCGCTTCGCTGTCGCGATCTCCGGCCTGCTCTTCGCGGGCGTGGCCGGCCTGAGCATGGCCTCCATCGCGCCTGCCGCCGCGGCCACCTTGTCCTCGCCGGTCAGCACCCAGGTCATGACGCTCGCGTCGTTCGGCGACGACTGTGACGACGACTGGGACGGCGGTGGTGGCTGGGACGACTGTGACGACGACTGGGACGGCGGTGGCTGGGACGACGGTGATGACGACTGGTGCTGAGCCAGCCGGTGACGGGTCCGGTTACAGCGGATGCCGGGCATCGGTGACATGACCGCCGCCCACGACCGCCCGACCGGGGCCAGGGGTCCCGCACCGACCGGTGCGGGACCCCGTCCCGTCGTGTGCGGCGGGAGTGCCGGAGCCACCACGCCGTCCTGGCCGCCCTCAGGCGATCCCGATGACGCCGACCGCGCCCGGGGATGCCTGCTGGGCCTGGCCGCGGGAGACTCCCTCGGGCGTCCGGCGGAGAACCTGGAGCCGGCCGAGATCAGGCACAGGTGGGGCCGGCTGACGGACCTGGAGGAGGGGCCCACGGGGGCGCCGGCCTGCACCGACGACACCGAATACGCCATCTTCACCGCGCTGCTCCTGCAGGCCCATGGTCTGGAGCTGAGCAGCCAGGACGTGGCGCGGGCGTGGAGGGACACGATCGCGGCGACCCAGGCCGGGCCGGCCGGGCCGATGCGCGGAGCGGGCTTCTCCGAGCTGGGCACGGTCCTGGCGCTGCGCCGCGGCCTCGAGCCGCCACTGAGTGGCAGGTGGCACCACCACGGCTGGTCCGATGGCCTCGCCATGCGGGCGGCGCCGTACGGGATCTTCGCGGCGGGTGAGCCGGCGGAGGCGGCCCGCCTCGCCGCCGTCGACGGCGCCGTCAGCCACAGTGGCGAGGGGATCCACGGCGGACGCGCCGTGGCGGCGGCCGTGGCCGTGGCGATGACCGGCGCCGCACCCGCCCAGGTGGTCGAGGCCGGGCTGGCCACGGTGCCGGCGGACTCCTGGACCGCCCGGAGCATACGGGCGAGCGTCCGCGTCGTCGAGGAGAACACACCGGCCGGCACGCTCGACGACCACATGGCGCTGACCGCCCGGCTGCACGCCGCAGTGGTGTCACCGCACTGTCCCTGGACCGATCTCGCCCCCGAGGCGGTGTCGCTCGCGTTCGCGGCATATCTCTCCGGCGGCGGTGAGGTGGAGGAGTCGGTGGTGGCCGCGGTGAATCTCGGCCGTGACGCCGACACCATCGGGGCCATGGCCGGCGCCCTGGCCGGTGCGGGACGCGGAGAATCAGGGGTGCCACGCCGCTGGGCCGAGGCGATCGGCCCGGTCACGGGGGCGTGCCTGCCCGCGGTCACCGGATTGGACGTACGGGAGGTGGCCGACGCTCTCGTGGCGGCGGCGCGCCGGGCGCGCGCCGTCCCGTCCCCGACCGAGGGCGCGGGCGGCTGCGAGATCACGACCAGTGGAGGAGGCGACGGGCATGCCCGCGCAGACCCAGACGGGCGATGACCAGCAAGGGGCGGGGGAGACCCGGGACCGGGTACGCGGTGCGTTCGTGGGGCTGGCGATCGGCGACGCCGCGGGCTGGCCGTCCGCGCGGCACCGCTCCGTCCTCCTGGCGCCCTGGATCCGCAGGCTCGGCCGGCGGCTCGACGACTTCGCCGAGCAGCACCGCCTCACCGCGCTCCCGGTGCCCTTCGCGCTCAACAACCCCGTCGCCCCACTGGCCATCGGGCCCTCCGATGACGCCGAATGGCTCGCGTGGACGGCGCGGGCCGTACACGCCGACCGCCGCGCCGCCTTCCTGGCGCTGGCCGCCATGCCCCACGTGCGCGCGCGAATCTCGGTCCGAAGCGCTCTGGACAACCTCGCGCGCGGGGTGGGCCCGCCGGTGAGCGGTCATGACAACCCGCATTTCTTCGACGACGCGGCGGCCGTACGGGCGGTGGCGTTCGGCGCGGCGGATCCCGGCAGGCCGGACGCGGCGGTGCGGGCCTGCCGGGCCGACGCGGAGATCACCAATGCCGAGGACGGTCTGCACGGGGCAGCGGCGATGGCCGCGGCGGTCTCGGTGGCCGTGGCCGGAGGGCCGCTCCCCGACGTGATTGCGGCCGCGCTCGCGGAGCTGCCCCCGGGCTCGGCCATCCGGTCCGCCACGCTGGCGGCGGTCGCGGCGGCGCGGGCCGAAGGGGACCCGTTCACCGCGGTGCCCGCCCTGGACGCGGCCGTGCAGGACCACGTGTACAGCTATGGGGTGGGCGCCGCACAGACGGTGGCCGTCGCCCTCGCCCTCACCGAGGCCGCCGGGGGGAACCTCACGAGAGCCGTCCCGGCGGCGGCCTGCCTGGCGTCCCTGGCGGACTCGGCGCCGGCGTTGACCGGAGCGCTGACCGGGGCCCTCACCGGCTATGCCGCCCTGCCGCACCCCTGGCGGGAGAGTGCCAGGGTGCTCGCCGGCTGCTGTCTGCGGGGTCTCGCCGGCGTGGATCTCGTCGGTGTCGCGGACCGGCTGGTGGCCCAGGCGCCGCGGCCCGGCGGGTGACGCGGGCGGCCGGGCGACGGTTGAGGCCCACTGACGGCTCCGGAGACGTTAGCGTGGCGCCGTGGAAGCGGTCCTCGCGACGCTCGTGGTGGTCGCTCTCATCGGTGTTCCGGCCATGGTGCTGCGCAGAATCCTGCGCGGGCGCAGAGACCTCGGCGGACCGGTGGACCGGGCGACCTTCGAGACGCTGCACACCGCCTCGCTGGCCGCCCCGCCACTGCGGTCCGGGCTGACCGCGCAGGGCGCCGAGAAGGCGGCGCGGCATCTGCGGGCGCTGCTCGGCCAGGCGGCACTCGCCATCACCAACGCGGAGGAGCTTCTCGCCTGGGAGGGGGCCGGGGGCCACCACGCCGGGTCCGCGCTGGCCCACGCCGCCGGGACGCTGTCGGGCGGCCGGACCAGAGTGCTCGGGCCGGAGGCGGTCGCCTGTGGCGACCTCGACTGCCCGGTCCGCCATGCGATCGTGGTGCCGCTGACCACCGACGACCGGGTCGTCGGCACGCTCACCGCATACGGCACCCATGCCTCGGCCGGTCTGGTGCGCGCCGCCGAGGAGGTCGGCCGCTGGGTCGACGCACAGCTCGAGCTCGCCGACCTCGACCGCTCGCGTACGGCGCTGATGGAGGCGGAGGTAAGGGCGCTGCGCGCGCAGATCTCGCCGCACTTCGTCTACAACTCCCTGACCACGATCGCCTCCTTCATCCGGACGGACCCGGAGCGGGCCCGGGAACTGCTGCTGGAGTTCGCCGACTTCACCCGCTACTCCTTCCGGCGGCACGGCGACTTCACCACACTGGCCGAGGAACTGCGCAGCATCGACCGCTATCTGCTGCTGGAACGCGCCCGGTTCGGCGACGCGCTGCACGTGACCCTGCGCATCGCCCCCGAGGTGCTGCCGGTCGCGGTGCCGTTCCTGTGCGTACAGCCGCTCGTCGAGAACGCGGTGCGGCACGGGCTCGAGGGCAAGCCGGGCCCGGGCCGGATCACCATCAACGCCGAGGACTTCGGCGCCGAATGCCTGATCAGCGTCGAGGACGACGGGCTCGGCATGGATCCCGACCGGATGCGCAGGATCCTGGCCGGCGAGGCGCGCGGCGGGGCCGGCATCGGCCTGGCGAACGTGGACGAGCGGCAGCGCCAGGTCTACGGCGACGCCTACGGGCTCGTCGTGGAGACCGCGGAGGGCGCCGGTATGAAGGTCAGCCTGCGCGTGCCGAAGTACCGGCCGGGAGTCTCCGCGACCTAACGGGCCCGCGGTCTCGGGCGCCCCGTATTGACATCGAATGGCCGATTCAACACCCTCTAGGGAACTCGATCGTCGGTTCGGTGCGGAGGAGCGGTGGCCGGTCTGCGCGTCCTCGCGGTGGACGACGAACTTCCCGCGCTGGACGACCTCGCCTATCTGCTGCGCTCCGACCCCCGCGTCACCGAGGTCGGCACGGCCCGGGACGGGGCCGCCGCGCTCCGCTCCCTCGACCGCGCTCTCGCCGAGGGCAGGCCCGTCGACGCGGTCTTCCTGGACATCCGCATGCCCGGTCTGGACGGGCTGGTGCTCGGCCGGCTGCTGTCGCGCTTCGCCGCCCCACCAAAGATCGTCTATGTCACCGCCTATGAGGGCCACGCGGTGGACGCGTTCGAGATCAAGGCCGAGGACTACCTGCTCAAGCCCGTGCGCCGGGAGCGGCTCGCCGAGGCCGTCCGCCGGGTCGCCGAGGCGTCCGGGCCGGGCCCGCGGCCCCCGGCCGAGCCCGAGCCGGTGCCCGTCGAGCTGTCGGGTGTCACCAGGTTCGTTCCCGCGGCCGAGGTGCACTACGTCGAGGCGCACGGCGACTACGCACGGCTCCACACCGCCTCGGGCAGCCATCTCGTCCGCATCCCGCTGAACACACTCGAGGAGCGGTGGCGGGACGCCGGCTTCCTGCGGGTGCACCGCAGTCACCTGGTCGCGCTCCGTCACGTCGAGCAGCTGCGCCTGGACTCCGGCCGGTGTACCGTGCGGGTCGGTGGGATCGAGCTTCCGGTCAGCCGCCGCCACACTCGTGAGCTGCGCGATCTGCTCGTACGCCGGGACTGGCGGGGGGCTGGCACGTGACCGGTGAGGGAGCCCGGCCGGAGGAGCCGGACCGGCGCTCCGGTGGCGCGGCCCGGAGCCGAGTCGTGATCACGAGCCCCCGGACCCGCGCCGCGACCCGCCCGCGCCGCCCCGGCACTCGTGAGATCGATGAGCAGACCGGGCTCGGTGAGGTCTACATGCGCTCGCTGATCCGGTCACAACTGCGGCTGGCGCTGTCGGTCTGCCTCGTGGTGGCCGGGGTCATCGGCGGCCTGCCGGCGCTGTTCATGCTCGCCCCGGGCCTCAGCCGGCTGCGGCTGCTCGGCGTGCCGCTGCCGTGGGTGCTCCTCGCCGGGCTGATCTACCCGATGTTCGCCGCCTGCGCCTGGTGGTACGTACGGCAGGCCGAGCGCATCGAGCACGACTTCGCGGAGCTGGTGGACCACCGGTGAGCGTGGCGGCGGTCGTGCTGGTCGCCGTGGCGACGCTGTGCATCGGGACCTTCGGGCTGCGGCTCTCCCGGACCACCTCGGACTTCTATGTGGCCTCGCGGTCGGTACTGCCGCTGTGGAACGCCTCGGCGATCGGCGGAGAGTATCTCTCGGCCGCCTCCTTCCTCGGCATCGCGGGGCTCATCCTGGCCCACGGGGCCGACATGCTGTGGCTGCCCGTCGGCTGGACCGGCGGCTATCTGGTCCTGCTGGTCCTGGTGTCGGCGCCGCTCCGCCGGTCCGGTGCCTACACGCTGCCGGACTTCGCCGAGGCCCGGCTGGAGTCGATGCGGGTCCGCCGGACGGCGAGTGTGCTGGTCGTGCTCATCGGGTGGTTCTACCTGATGCCGCAGTTCCAGAGCGCCGGCCTGGTGCTGCGGACGCTGACGGGTGCGCCGGTGTGGGCCGGCGGGTTGCTCGTCGCCGGGGTCGTCGTCGTCAACGTCCTGTCCGGCGGGATGCGCAGCATCACCTTCGTGCAGGCCTTCCAGTACTGGCTCAAGCTCACCGCACTCGCCGTACCCGTGGTCTTCCTCCTGCTGGCGTGGCGCGGTGACGGCGCGCCGGGCATCACCGACCAGCGCTGGCTCCTGCCGCTGTCGGGGACCCGGGAGCATCCGGTGTACGCGACCTACTCCCTGATCCTGGCGACCTTCCTCGGCACGATGGGCCTGCCGCACGTGCTCGTGCGCTTCTACACCAACCCCGACGGGCGCGCCGCCAGGCGCACGACCCTCATGGTGCTCGGGCTGCTCGGCGCCTTCTATCTGCTCCCCGCCGTGTACGGCACGCTCGGCAGGATCTACGCGTCCGACCTGCTGGTGTCCGGTCACGGTGACGCGGTGGTGCTGGCGCTGCCCGGCCGGCTGGTCGGCGGGGTGCCAGGCGACCTGCTGGGCGCTCTTGTCACCGCCGGGGCGTTCGCGGCGTTCCTGTCGACCTCCTCCGGGCTCACCGTCTCCGTGGCCGGCGTGATAGCCCAGGACATCCTCCGGGTGGAGGTGAGGTCGTTTCGGGCCGCGACGCTGCTGGCGGTGGCCGTGCCGCTCGTTCTCGCGACCATGGCCCGTGCGCTTCCCGTCGCCGACGTGGTCGGCCTCGCCTTCGCCGTCGCGGCCTCCACGTTCTGCCCGCTGCTGGTGCTCGGCGTCTGGTGGCGCCGGCTGACCGACGCTGGAGCGCTGGCGGGCCTGCTGCTCGGCGGCGGCCTCGCCTGTACGGCCGGGCTGTGGACGATCGTGGGCGGCCCCCATGGCGGCTGGGCCGGCGTGCTCCTGGCGCAGCCGGCGGCGTGGACGGTGCCGATCTCCTTCGGTGTGATGACCGTGGTGTCGCTGCTGACCCCGGGCCGGATCCCCGCCGGGGTCGCGCGCACGATGGTGCGGCTCCACGCACCGGAGACCCTGGACCTGGACCGCGGTGACTGGCATCCCCGAGGGACCTGAACCACAGCCGTTCATCGCAGTGAACCGACCGTTCGGCGCACACGATTGCGGGTGGCCGCAGCCCGGCGACGGCCCGCAGACTCCCGTCCTCGCCGGGGCCACCGCCCCCCTACGGTCATGGTGACTCAGACCACACGCCGGGAGGCTTTGTGAGCACGACCCAGGAGGAAGGGACCGTTTTCGAACGGACCCAGGACAGTCCGGAGTTCCAAGATCTGAGACGGCGGTTCCGCGGCTTCGTCTTTCCGATGACGGCCGCCTTTTTCGCGTGGTATGTGCTGTACGTCGTCATGTCCGGCTGGGCACGCGGATTCATGGGCGTGAAGGTCCTCGGCCACATCAATGTGGCCATGGTGTTCGGGTTCCTGCAGTTCGTCTCCACGTTCCTTATCGCGTGGCTGTACTCCCGCCATGCCGGCGGCAAGCTGGACGCGCTCGCCGACAAGATTCGCGGCGACGTCGAGAGGGAGGCCCGATGAGCCACGAGACCCTGTCCATCACCCTTTTCGTGGTCTTCGTCGCCGCCACTCTGGGGATCACCATCTGGGCGAGCCGGCACACCAAGAGCGCCGCCGACTTCTACGCGGGCGGACGTTCCTTCTCCGGCCTGCAGAACGGCATGGCGATCGGCGGCGACTACATGTCGGCCGCCTCCTTCCTCGGCATCGCCGGGCTCATCGCGCTGTACGGCTACGACGGGTTCCTCTACTCCATCGGCTTCCTGGTCGCCTGGCTGGTCGCGCTGCTGCTGGTCGCGGAGCTCATGCGCAACTCCGGCAAATACACGATGGCCGACGTGCTGGCCTTCCGGATGAGCCCGCGTCCGGTGCGCACCGCCGCCGGTGTCTCGACCATCACGGTCTCGATCTTCTACCTGCTCGCCCAGATGGTCGGCGCGGGCGCGCTGGTCACGCTGCTGTTCGGCTTCACCAGCGAGTTCGCCAAGGCCGCGACGATCGTCCTGGTCGGCATCCTGATGATCGTCTATGTGGTCGTCGGAGGCATGAAGGGGACCACCTGGGTGCAGATCGTCAAGGCCGCGCTGCTGATGGTCGGCGCGACCCTGGTGACGCTGCTGGTCCTCGGCAAGTTCGGCTTCAACGTCTCCACGCTCCTGCGCGACGCCGCCGCGCAGAGCGGCAAGGGCGAGGCGTTCCTCGAGCCGGGGCAGCGCTATGCCACCGCGGCGCAGGGCCTCAGCGGCAAGCTGGACCTGATCAGCCTCGGCCTGGCGCTGGTGCTGGGCACGGCCGGCCTGCCGCACATCCTGATCCGCTTCTACACCGTCCCGACCTCCCGGGACGCCCGCAAGTCGGTCCTGTGGGGCATCGGGATCATCGGCGTCTTCTACCTGCTCACCCTGATCCTCGGGTTCGGCGCGGCCGCGCTGGTCGGCGGCAAGGCCATCGCCAAGGCCAATCCCGCGGGCAACACCGCTGCGCCCCAACTGGCCCAGAAGATCGGACAACTGATCTTCGGTGACGTCGGGGGCACCATCCTGCTGGCGGTGATCGCAGCGGTGGCCTTCGCCACGATCCTCGCCGTGGTCGCCGGCCTCACCCTCGCTTCGTCCTCCTCCTTCTCGCACGACCTGTACGCCCACGTCTTCAAGAAGGGCAACGTCACCGACAAGGAGGAGGTGATGGTCGCCAGGATCGCCGCCTTCGTCATCGGCGCGGTGGCCATCGTGCTCGGCATCTTCGCGCAGAAGCTCAACGTCGCCTTCCTGGTGGCGCTGGCGTTCGCGGTCGCCGCCTCCGGGAACCTGCCGGCCATCCTCTACAGCCTGTTCTGGAAGCGGTTCAACACCGCCGGGGCCGTCTCGGCCATTTACGGAGGTCTCGGGTCCGCCGTCGTCCTGGTGTTCTTCTCACCGGTCGTCTCGGGTGGGCCGAAGTCGCTCTTCACCGGCGTGGACTTCTCCTACTTCCCGCTGGAGAACCCCGGCATCGTCTCCATCCCGTTCGGATTCCTGTGCGGCTGGCTCGGCACTGTGCTGAGCAAGGAGCGGAACCCGGCGAAGTACGCCGAGATGGAGGTCCGCTCCCTCACCGGCGCGCATGCCGAGTAGGGCCGTCTATCACTGACCACTCCTCCCCGCTCACCGGCCGGCCGCGTCGACCCCCCGCGGCCGGCCGGTCCCGCGGTGCCCTGCCCTTTTGTACTGGTCCATGGCGACCGGGGCCGTTTCGGCCAGGTCGGCGCAGGAGCACGGCCTGCCGTCGATAGGCTGGCCCGGGATGTCCGAGGATGGACCGTGGCAGGGGAGGCGTGCCGGTGACAGACGGGCTCGCGACGGCGCTCATCGCCGTCGCGCTGGTCGTGGCGGCGTGGACGCTCGTACCCGCCGCGCGTGATCGCCCCATCGGCCGATCCCATGTCCTGGGACTCGTGGTGGTGGAGGCGGGCCTGCTGGCGCAGGCCGTGGCGGCCACCGTCAAGCTCGCCGGAGGCCAGCGTCCCCACGAGACCGCGGTCTTCGTCGGCTATCTCATCGGCTCGCTGATCATCCTGCCCATCGGCGGGTTCCTCGGGGTCGCCGAGCGCACCCGCTGGGGAGCCGTGGTCGCGGGCGTGGCCTGTCTCATCGTGCCGGTGCTGATCCTGCGGATGCAGCAGATCTGGCAGGGCACCGGTGCCTGAGCCCGCCGTGGGGGCACGGTCCACGGCGACCGGCCCGGGTCGCGTGCTCGTCCTCGTCTATGTGGTGTTCACGATCGCCGCGGGCGCCCGCTCGGGTGTGCAGATCGCCACCCGTTTCCACGAGGCGCCGCTGGCCTATCTGCTGTCCGCGCTCGCCGCCGCCGTCTACCTCTGCGCCACCGTGGGACTGGCGCGCAACTCGCGCCGCGTCGCCCTGGCCGCCTGCGCCGTCGAACTGCTCGGCGTGCTCACGGTGGGAACGTTGAGCGTCCTCGATCGGGCCGCGTTCCCCGACGCGACCGTCTGGTCGGGCTATGGCAGCGGATACGGTTTCATCCCTCTGGTGCTGCCGCTCATCGGCCTCATCTGGCTCCGCCGTACGGCTTCTGTGACCATAGGGTCACAGTCTTGACCGTTCGGGCATAGCGTGACACTTTCACGGTGACATTCGGGAACCTTGCTCGTCATATTGAACGCCGGAGGGCGCGGTGCGGCGGATCATTGCGATCTTGGTGCTGTGCGCGCCCTTGCTCGGCCTCCCGGATCTGACCTGGCCTGACCCGGCCCAGGCGGCCGCACCCGCGGGGCAGTGGCGGTTCGACGAGGGCCAGGGCGCCGTGGCGGCCGACGGCTCCGGCAACCAGCACGACGGCACGCTCACCGGTGGCGCCTCCTGGGCACCCGGCCGCGACCGGACCCTCGCGGTCACGGCCGACGGCTCGGGCGCCTTCGTCGACGTCCCCTCGCCCGTCGTCGACACGACGCGCAGCTTCACCGTGATGGCCTGGGTGCGCTTCGACGCCACCACCGGATTCCACACGGTCGTGGGCGTGGACGGCGACCGGGTCAGCGGTTTCTACCTGCAGTCCCGTGGAGACGACGGCCGCTTCGCCTTCACCCGGCTGACCTCCGACAGCACCACCGCCACCCACGTACGGGCGGAGGCGTCGGCGGGTCCGCAGCCGGGCACGTGGTACCACCTCGCCGGAGTCTATGACGCGGCCGAACGGCAGATCAGCCTGTACGTGAACGGCGCCTTCCAGCAGGCCGTCGCCTTCACGGCGCCGTGGCGCGCGCGCGGCCACCTCACCATCGGACGCGGCCAGTGGGCGGGGGCTCCGGCCGACCACGTGCGCGGCACGATCGACGACGTCCGCCTCTACCGCGCCGCGCTGACGGCTGAGGAGCTGAAGGGCTTCACCGACAGGCCGGCGCTCGGCATCGATGCCTCCCGCGCCGGCCCGGCCCTGGACAGCGGCCGCTACGGCCTCTCCCTCGCGCAGACCGGCCGACCGGTAGACGACGGGCTGTCCGCCGAGCTGGTCGGCAACGGCTCCCTCCAGCAGAGCGGCGCCTCGCCCGCCCACTGGGCCCCGGTCACCGGGGGCGTGGCCCGCGGCTCGATCGCACTGGACCTGACCCGGCCGCGCGGCCCGGCCGCCGACCGGTCGCTCAGGCTCGGCATCGACCGGCTGGGCCCGGGCGGGCGCGTCGGCGCCGCCAACGACGGCCTCCGGGGCGTGGCGCTGAAGCCCCGCACCGCCTACACGGGCTCCTTCGACGCCATGGCGACGCCCGGCTTCAGCGGGCGCGTCGCGATGTCACTCGAGGCCGCCGACGGGAGGGTCCTCGCGCGCGCCCGGGCCGGCGGGGTCTCGGCGGACCGGTGGCGCAGGCGCGAGGTGACCCTGACCACGCCGGCCGAGGTGCCGGCCGGCATGGGCAACCGGATCGTCGTGGCCGCCGAGTCCTCGTGCGTGCGGGCCTGCCCCGACATGTCCGGGCAGGCGGTCTGGTTGTCGGCGGTGTCGGTGGCGCCCCCCACGTACAAGGGGCACGGGCTGCGCGCGGACCTCATGGCCAAGCTGGCGGCGCTGCGGCCCGGGCTGCTGCGCGTGCCCGGCGGTGACACGCTCCAAGGTGGCCGGCCGGCGCTCCTGGCGCATCTGCGCATGGCCGAGGACCTCGGCGCCGAACCGGTGCTGGCGCTCTATGCCGGCTACTCACCCGGCGGGTCGCCCGTGCCGGCCGGGCGGCTGCGGCCGTACGTCCAGGACGCGCTGAGCACGATCGAGTACGCCACGGGTCCGGTCACCTCCCCGGGGGGAGCGCGACGGGCCAGGGACGGGCACCCGGCGCCGTTCCGGATCCGCTACGTCGAGGTCGGCAACGAGGACTGGTTCGACCGCTCCGGCAGTTACGAGCAGCGGTACGCCGCGTTCTACGACGCCATCAGGCGGAGCTATCCGCGGCTGAAGGTCATCGCCTCCACCCAGGTGAACAGCCGGTCGATGGACGCGGTCGACGACCACTACAGCGGCTCCCCCTCCTGGTTCACCGGAAACGCGGGGCGCTATGACGCCGCCGACCGGCGGGGCCCGAAGATTCTCGTCGGTGAGTACTCCTCGCCGGCCGGATCCCCGACGGGGACCCTGGACGCCGCCCTCGGCGAGGCCGGTTTCCTCACCGGCCTCGACCGCAACGCCGACGTGGTCATCGGCTCGATGCACGCACCGCTCGTCGCGAGCGGCGACAGCCCGAACACGCGGACCAGCCTGGTCGGCGCCGACGCGGCCACGTCCTACGGCTCACCGTCCTATT
Source organism: Streptosporangiaceae bacterium (assembly GCA_025964715.1). Lineage (GTDB taxonomy): Bacteria > Actinomycetota > Actinomycetes > Streptosporangiales > Streptosporangiaceae > Actinomadura_C. Next base: position 27,425 of record JAOPYH010000288.1, read on the forward strand.
ACGCGCTGCGCATGTTCGCCGACCACCGTGGTGACCATGTGTTGCACAGCCTGCTGTCGGGCGGCGATCCGGGGCTCCGGACGGTGGTGACCCGCGCCGGCCCGAAGGTCTACGTCAAGGTCGTCAACTCCGCGCCGACCGACCAGGCCCTGCAGATCCAGGTGACCGGCGTGTCCTCCGTCGCCCCGCAGGGCCAGGTCACCGTGCTGACGGGCGACCCGGCACTGCGCAACACCCCCAGCGAGCCGGCACTGATCAGCCCGCGCACGCGTGCGGCCGGCGGGCTCGGGAAGCGCTTCGGCGCGGCGTTCCCGGCCCACTCCTTCACGATCATCACCCTCACCGTGTCCGGCTGACGGCTCGGCGAGAGCCGGGGAGCCACGACGACGGCCGGTGCCATGGCGGTGGTCGGGCACACTGGTCAGGTGCATCATGAGCTGACGGACCTGCCGGTCCGGCATGTCGTCCCGCGGCTGCACGCCGCCCTGGACCAGCATGGGACGGCCGTGCTGGCCGCGCCGCCCGGCACGGGGAAGACGACGCTGGTGCCGCTCGCGCTCGCGGGGCTGCTGCCGGACATCCCGGGCGGGCCGGACCGGCCGACCCGGGTCATCGTCGCGGAACCGCGGCGGCTCGCGGCCCGGGCCGCCGCGCGCCGGATGGCCTGGCTGCTCGGCGAGCGGGTGGGCGAGCGGGTGGGCTTCACCGTGCGGGGAGAGCGCAGACCGGGCTCGCTGATCGAGGTCGTGACGACCGGGGTGCTGCTCCAGCGGCTGCAGCGTGAGCCGGAGCTGGACGGGGTCGCGGTCGTGATCCTCGACGAGTGCCACGAACGGCACCTGGACGCCGACACGGCGATGGCGTTCCTGCTCGACGCGCGCGAGGCGCTGCGGCCCGACCTGCGGCTGATCGCGGCCTCGGCCACAGCCGACACCGGCCCCTGGGCCGGGTTGCTAGGCGCCGGCCCATCCGCCCCGGCGCCGGTCGTGGAGGCCGAGGGCGTCCTGCACCCCATCGAGGTCGTCTGGGCACCGCCCGCCCGGCCCACGCGCCCTCCGCACGGGATGCGGGTCGATCCCGCGCTGCTGGACCACGTGGCCGCGACCGTACGGACGGCGCTGGCCGAGCGCGACGGGGACGTGCTCTGCTTCCTGCCCGGCGTCGGTGAGATAGCCAAGGTGGCCGGCCTGGTCTCCGGATCCGCCCGCGAATCCGGGACCGAGGTGCTGCAGGTCCACGGCCAGGCCGCCGCCGCGGTACAGGACGCGGTGCTGCGACCGGGGGAGCGGCGCCGGATCGTGCTGACCACCTCGGTGGCCGAGTCCAGCCTGACCGTGCCGGGCGTGCGGGTGGTCGTCGACTCCGGGCTGGCCCGTGAGCCGCGCGTGGACCACGCTCGCGGGCTCAGTGCGCTCACGACCGTACGTGCGTCCCGGGCGGCGGCGCTTCAACGGGCGGGCCGGGCCGGGCGGGAGGCGCCGGGGACGGTCTACCGCTGCTGGAGCGAGGCCGAGCACACGCGCCTGCCGGATCGGCCACGCCCGCAGATCGCCCTCGCCGACCTGACCGGCTTCGCCCTCCAGGCCGCCTGCTGGGGCGCGCCGGACGGCACCGGGCTGGCGTTGCTCGACGCTCCGCCCGACGCCGCGATGGGAGCGGCGGGCGAGACGCTGCGGGCGCTCGGCGCGGTGGACGCCGGCGGCCGGGCCACCACGCGGGGACGCCGGATGGCCCGGGTCGGAGTGCATCCGCGGCTGGCCCGCGCGCTGCTGGACGGCGCCGAGCAGGTCGGGCCCCGCGCCGCCGCGGAGGTCGTGGCCCTGCTGTCGGAGCCGCTGCCCCGTGACGCGGGCGACGACCTCACCGCGATCTGGCGGGGCCTGCGCCGGGGTGGCACCGGGCCGGCCGCCCGCTGGCGCGAGGAGGCCCGCCGCCTCACCGCCGCGCTGTCCGCGCCACTCCCCGCCCCCGAGCGCCGTGATGGTGCGGTGGTTCGCGGTCCAAAGCGTGGCACGGACGACGCGGTGGCCGGGCTCGTCGTGGCGCTGGCCTTCCCGGAGCGGGTCGCACGGGCCCGGCCCGGCTCGGGGCACCTCATGGTCTCGGGTACCGGCGCGGACCCCGCCCCCGGGTCCGGACTCGCCTCGGCGCCCTGGCTGGCCATCGCGGTGGCGGATCGCCCCGCCGGGTCGCCCTCGGCCCGGATCCGCCAGGCCGTCGTGATCGACGAGGAGACCGCACGGCGTGCGGCGGCCCCCTTCCTCGCCGCGGCCGAGGAGGTCCACTGGGCCGGCGGGGACGTCGTCGCCCGCCGGGTGGAGCGGCTCGGCGCCGTCGAACTGTCGGCCGTGCCGCTGCGCGACCCCGACCCCGGCCTGCTCACCGACGCGCTCCTGGAGGGGCTGCGCCGCGAAGGGCCGTCCCTGCTGACCTGGAGCCGCGACGCCGGCGCCCTGCGCGAACGGCTGGCGTTCTGCCACCGGGTCCTCGGGGAGCCGTGGCCGGCCGTGGACGACGCCGCGCTGGTCGAGCGGGCGCTGGAATGGCTGCCACTCGGCCGGGCCCGGCGGCGAGCCGATCTCGCCCGGATCGATGTCGCCGCGGCGCTGCGCCGGCTGCCGCCGTGGGAGTGCGCCGCGCGGCTCGACGAGCTCGCGCCCGAGCGGGTCACCGTGCCGACCGGGTCGCGGATCCGGGTGGACTACTCCGGTGAGCATCCCGTGCTGGCCGCCAAGCTGCAGGAACTGTTCGGCTGGGAGGCCGCCCCGCGGCTCGCCGGTGGACGGGTCCCCCTGGTGGTCCATCTGCTGTCCCCGGCCGGCCGGCCGGCCGCCGTGACCGCCGATCTGGCCTCCTTCTGGCGTGAGGGCTACCGGAGCGTACGGGCGGAACTGCGCGGCCGCTATCCGCGGCATCCGTGGCCGGAGGACCCGGTCACGGCCGAGCCGACCCGCCGGACCAAGCCCCGCAAGACCGGCCCCCGCGGTTCGTAGCCGTCCCGCCGCTCCCGCTCGGCTACCGGGGGGCCGTTGGACCCGGAGCACGCTGATGGGTCCAAGCTGGGGAACATGCACGCTCAAGGAGAAACAGGAATGAGACAGCGCACGCTCGGCTCACTTCACACCTCGGCCGTCGGGCTCGGCTGCATGGGTATGAGCGAGTTCTACGGCCCCGGGGACGACGCCGAGTCGATCGCCACGATCCACCGCGCCCTCGACCTCGGCATCACCATGCTGGACACCGCCGACATGTACGGCCCCTTCACGAACGAGGAGCTCGTCGGAAGGGCGATCGCCGGGCGCCGGGACGACGTGGTGCTGGCCACCAAGTTCGGGATCGAGCGGACGCCGGACGGCGGGCGGGGCGTCAACGGCCGGCCCGACTATGTGCGCGCCTGCTGTGACGCATCGCTGCGCCGCCTGGGCGTGGAGCACATCGACCTCTACTACCAGCACCGGGTGGACCCGTCCGTACCCGTCGAGGAGACCTGGGGCGCCCTGGCCGAGCTCGTCACGGCCGGGAAGGTCCGTCACCTCGGGATCTCCGAGGCCGCTCCGGAGACGGTGCGGCGCGCCCACGCGGTGCACCCCATCACCGCCGGCCAGTACGAATACTCGCTGTTCTCCCGCGACCCCGAGGACGCCCTGCTGGAGACGCTGCGGGAGCTGGGCATCGGCCTGGTCGCCTACAGCCCGCTCGGCCGGGGCCTGCTGTCCGGCGCGATCACGAGCGGGGAGGAGTTCGCGGCCGACGACTTCCGCCGGACGAACCCCCGTTTCCAGGGCGAGAACCTGGACCACAACCTGGCTCTCGTGACCAAGGTCCGCGAGCTCGCCGAGGCCAAGGGCGTGACCCCCTCCCAGCTCGCCATCGCCTGGGTCCTGGCCCAGGGCGAGGATGTCGTCCCGATCGCGGGGACCAAGCGGCGCACCTACCTCGAGGAGAACACCGCCGCCGTCGAGGTGGCCCTCACGGCCGGCGAGCTGAGGACCCTCGAGGAGGCGGCGCCGCGCTCGGCCGTCGCCGGCGAGCGCTACGCCCCCGACCGGTCGGCGACCGTCAACCGCTGAGGGGCCGCCGTCCGGGCGCACAGCGATCACGCGGTTGCGCTGCGTATCGCGACGCCGCTCGCTCATACTGAGCGGATGGCCGACAGCGGTGGCTCGGACGGACGACCGGACGGGGTGGATCCGACCGCTGTGACGGAGGCCCTCGCGGCCCTGAAGGCCTCCGTCACGGGGGATCCGCAGGTCCCCCCGAGCAGTGCCTTCCTGCTCGGGCGGCTGCTGGCCACCGTCGAGGTCAAGGCCGGAGCCGGCGGCCGTCACCACGACTGGTCCCGCTTCGACGCCGGATATCTGTCGGCCATCGAGGGGTCCGACAAGCCCCGTGCCCAGATCCTGGTGCACCTGGGCATCAAGCGGCTGATCCGCACCGTACGCCAGCTCCGCGAGGTCGACGGCGTGGCGGCGCAGGCGGCGCTCATGGGGCTGACCGCAGTCGTGTCGGCCCTGTTCGTCGAGGCTCTGGTCGCCGACGACGACACGCCGCTGGAGGAGTTCTTCGAGCCCCTCGACGAGGCCAGGAACCTCCTTGCGAAGGCCACGGACCAGGTCGCCCAGCTCCAGGGCGCGCTGAAGCAGTTCCGCGCGGAGCCCTGAGCCCGGCCCCATCACTGATCCTTTCGGTGCTCCGTCCGGTTTCGGCCGCGCCCGATCCGATGGCTCGGGTGCCATTGACCGATCAGTAGCGAGAGCTTACTTTGGGGCTGTCTGGAAAGCGCTTTCTCAGGTGGTCATCACGTCGTCCCCGCCGTGTGGTCACCGTGTCCCCGCCGACCCCCAACGGGAGCGCCATGAGTCCCCTGCTCCGCAGACCCCTCTCGCCGTTCGTCGCCGTCGCCATGCTGCTGGCCCTCGTGCTCGCGCTCGGGGTGGCTCCCGCGCCCGCGCGCGCCGCGGCACAGCCGTACCGGGTCCTCGTCTTCTCCAAGGTCACGAACTTCTACCACGACTCGATCCCGGCCGGAGTCGCCGCGATCAAGAAGCTCGGCGCCGAGCACGGCTTCGAGGTGGAGGCGACCGACGACGCGGCGGCCTTCACCGACGACAACCTGGCCCGCTTCAAGGCGATCGTCTTCAACAACACCAACTCCACGCCGGAGAAGGGAGACCTGCTCGACCCCGGCCAGCGTGCGGCGCTGCAGAAGTTCATCCGGGCCGGCGGCGGCTGGGTCGGTGTGCACGCGGCGTCCGGGAGTGAGCGCGACTGGCCGTGGTACGAGGGCCTGGTGGGTGCGATCTTCGACCACCACCCGGCGATCCAGACGGGCCGGGTCAAGGTCCTGGACCACGTACACCCCTCCACCAAGGACCTGCCGGACCTGTGGGAGCGCACCGACGAGTGGTACCAGTTCCGGACCAACCCCACCGGGAGGGTCCACACGCTCACCCAGATCAAGCTGCGCGACGGGATCAACGGTCTCGGTACCGACGTCGAGCAGCCCAGCTCCTGGTGCCAGAAGTACGACGGCGGCCGCTCCTGGTACACCGCGCTCGGCCACGCGACCGCTGCCTACTCCGAGCCGCTGTTCCTCGGGCACCTGCTCGGGGGCATCCAGTGGGCCGCGGGAGCCGTCCCGGGAGACTGCTCGCCCACGAAGACCGGCGGCTTCCAGCGGGTGCCGCTCGTCACGAGCGACCTGGCCGACCCGTTCGAGCTCGCGGTGGCACCCGACCGCCGGGTGCTCTACATCCAGCGCACCGGTCAGCTCAAGGTGGTCCACCAGGACTCCCTGAAGGTCACCACCGCCCTGGACCTCAACTACTCAGCGGACATGACGAGCCAGTCCGACGGGCTGCTCGGCCTCGCGATCGACCCGAGGTTCGACCAGAACCACTGGGTCTACCTGCTCAACTCCGACAAGACCCAGAAACAGATGAACCTGTCGCGGTTCACCATGTCGGGCGACAAGGCCGACCCGGCGTCGGAGAAACGGCTGCTCACCTTTCCCACGTGGCGTGGTGAGGGGCGGGCCAACTCGCACATGGCCGGCTCGATCACCTTCGACGCCAAGGGCGACCTCTACGTCGCCACCGGCGACAACACCGACCCCTTCGCCTCGGACGGCTTCGCGCCGATCGACGAGCGCCCGGGCCGCCGCGCCTGGGACGCGCAGGGCACCGCCGGGAACACCAACGACCTGCGCGGCAAGATCCTGCGGATCACACCGCAGGACGACGGCACCTACAAGGTCCCCGCGGGCAATCTCTTCCAGCCCGGCACGGCCAAGACCCGTCCGGAGATCTACGTCATGGGCATGCGCAACCCGTTCCGGATCACCACGGATCCGCTGAGCGGTGCGTTGCTCGTCGGCGACTACGGCCCGGACGCGCGCCAGGCCAAGGCCGGCCGCGGCCCCGAGGGGACCGTCGAGTTCGACCGCGTCACCAAGGCCGGGAACCACGGCTGGCCGTACTGCATCGGGAACAACACTCCGTTCAATCACTACGACTTCGCCACGCAGGCCTCCGGCGCCGCGTTCGACTGCGCGGCCCCGGTCAACGACTCGCCCAACAACACAGGGCTGCGGAACCTGCCGCCGGCCCAGCCCGCCCTTGTCTGGTACGCCTACTCCGCCTCACCGGACTTTCCCGAGCTCGGCACCGGTGGCGGCGGCCCGATGAGCGGGCCCGTCTACGCCTACGACCCGGCGAACCCGAGCAAGACCAAGTTCCCGCAGTACTTCGAGGGCAAGTGGCTCACGTTCGAGCTCACGCGGAAATGGTTCAAGACCCTCTCGATCCAGCAGAGCGACCAGACCTTCACCGACAAGCGGTTCGCTCCGGCGCACAAGGGCGACCTGCAGTCGATCAACACCGTGTTCCCCGACATGTCCTGGGTCCAGCCGTTCGAGGCCCATTTCGGGCCGGACGGGTCGCTGTACGTCATCGACTTCGGTGCGGGCAGCGGCACCGGGCGCGGCGGCAGCAACGACGGAGCCGGGATCTACCGCATCGACTATGTCGCCGACGGGCGGCCGCCGGTCGCCAAGATGTCCGCGAGCGCGGACTCGGGCCGGGCGCCGCTGACGGTGAAGTTCTCCAGTGCCGGCTCGGGCTCGGCCGACGGCGCGCCGATCACGTACGCGTGGGACTTCGACGGAGACGGCACCACCGATTCCACCGAGGCCGCTCCGACCCACACGTACACCACGAAGGGCCGGTTCAGCGCCCGGCTGATCGTGGAGGGCCCCAAGGACTACACCGGCGTGGCCGTACAGGACATCACGGTCGGCAACACCCGCCCGGTCGTGACGATCACGGCTCCGCCGGACGGCGGGATGTTCGACTTCGGTGACACCATCCCCTTCAAGATCAAGGTGACGGACGCCGAGGACCGCGGGATCGACTGCACCCGGGTCGTGGTGCAGTCCCAGCTCGGCCACGACAGCCACCTGCATCCGCTGGACAACTACACCGGGTGCGGCGGTGAGATCGTGACCGACCCTGGCGACAGCCACGGGCCCGGGCAGAACCTCTACTACGCCATCAGCGCGCAGTACGAGGACAAGGGCGCCGCGGGCGTCCCCAGCCTGGTGGGATCGTCCTCCCTCGTCCTGCGGCCCAAGTTCCGCGAGGCCGAGCACTTCAACGCCACGGGCGGCGACCACGGCGGAGCCCAGGTCAGCGCACGCGCCGACGCCTCCGGCGGCAGGCGGCTCACCGGGATCCAGAGCGGTGACTGGATCACGCTCGACCCCGCGAACCTGAAGGGGATCGACTCCGTGACGGTGGGCGCGGCCTCCGGCGGGCTCGGCGGCGACGTGGAGTTCCGCGCCGGCTCGCCGGCCGGAGCGCTGCTCGGCAAGGCGACCATTGCCAGCACGGGCGACTGGGGCAACGTCGTCTCGCCCACCGTGGGCCTGCGGGAGCTCGATCGGACGTCCAAGCTGTACGTCGTCTTCACCAACCCGGCCTGGACGGCCGACAAGCCGGATCTGCTCGCACTCGACTGGCTGCACTTCAACGGCCGCGGAGTGCAGAAGAAGACGGCGGCCAAGGTCTCGCTGAAGGCCACCCCGTCGCAGGGCGCGGCACCCCTCACGGTGTCGCTGCAGGGCAAGGTCCGGCTCGACGCCGGCCGTACGGCCAAGACCTACCACTGGAACTTCGGCGACAACTCCACGGGAGACGGCGCGGCCACCGCGAGCCACGCCTATGCCAGGAAGGGGACCTACACCGCGCACCTGACCGTCACAGATGACAAGGGCGACACCACCACGGGCGCCGTCGTGGTCAACGTGAGCTGACCAGACCAGGGGTGACGGCCGGCCGGGGCGTGACCCGCCCCGGCCGCCACTCCCACCGCACACCCATCACACGGAAGAGAGGCGGTCACACATGGACCGGACATCCGGCGACGCGAGCTCGGACGACTCGGCGGCTGTGAACAGGACCTCCCGGACAGGCCCCGTCCGAACGGGCATGGCACGGCGTTCGTTCCTCGGCGCGGCGCTCGGGGCCGCCGCGGCCGCCGGGATCGCGGGCGCGGCGACGGCGCCTCCGGCGTACGCCGGGACGGCGGACGAGGCCGGCCGGCAGGGCCATGGACGGCGCATCCCACGCAGCGCGATCGGCATGCATCTTTACACGATGCGGACCCCGCTGGCGCAGGACTTCGAGGGCACGCTCGAGCAGCTCGCCGCCATCGGCTACGCCACCGTCGGAGTGAGCGGGCGGCAGGGCTACAACGCCGCGCAGATCCGGCGGATGCTCGACGCCACCGGTCTCAAGGCCGTCCTCGAGCACGTCGGCTATGACATCGTCACGGGCAGCGGTCTGCACCAGGCCCTCGACGACGTCCGCACGCTCGGCGGCAAGTGGATCGTCGTCCCAAGCCTGCCGGGATCGATGGCCTCTCCCGAGGGCTACCGTGAGGCCGCCCGGCGGTTCAACCAGGCGGGCCTCGCCGCCCGCCGGGCCGGGCTCAAGCTGCTGTTCCACAACCACGAGCCCGACCACCGGGTCGTGGACGGGCGGATGCTCTACGACGTCCTGCTGAAGGAGACCGATCCCGCGCTCGTCGGTTTCGAGCTCGACCTCTACTGGGCCGCCAAGGGCGGCGGCGATCCGGTGGGCTTCTTCCGTGAGAACCCGCACCGGTTCCCGGCGCTGCACGTCAAGGACATGGCACCGGACGGGGACTTCGCCGACGTGGGATCGGGGGTGCTGGACTTCGCGGCCATGTTCCGGGAGGCCGGCCGCGGCGGCGTGAAGCAGTGGCTCGTCGAGCACGACCGGCCCGCGGACCCCTTCCTCAGCGCACGCAACAGCTACAACTACCTCGCGAACCTGCGGTACTGACCCGCGTCGTGGGCGGCCGCCCGCGGCCGGCCCCCACCCC
>JAOPYH010000296.1 GCA_025964715.1 Streptosporangiaceae bacterium
TCATCCAGCACGTCAGGTCGTCGCCGCAACCATCGGCGCAGCTGCCGTCGGGTGAGCACTTGGACGTCGTCCGGCGCCTTCTTCACCACGAGATCGTCGGCACGAACCGTGACGATCACGCCCATCACCATCACCGGGAACCCGCACGCCGCGGTCAAGAGGCGGGCGGCTCGGCCGGCTTCATGTCGACTGTTGCCAATGTAGGGGTGTCGCACGCCGTTCACCATCAGGGTGCTGCCGCCGACCCAGATTCGCGCCCCTGGGTGGTGCTTGGAGTTGAGGGTGAAGACCCCGGCCGGCCCGACAACCAGATGATCGATGTCCGCATCGTTCGTGCCGACCGGAATGGCGTGCAGGACGCGCCATCGGGGGTCCTTGCTGACGAGCTTGCTCAGCTCAGCCGCCACCAACTCCTCCCCGACCGCACCCAGCCGCCAGGCACGCTCGCTGGTGTGCACCCGCATCATCCGGGCGAGTGCTGTGCGTACCGGTGCGGCCTCCTTCGCGCGCAGCGCCTGCGCACGCGCCGAGCTGCCGGGCCGGCGGTCCGCAAGGTCGTCGATGACGCACTGGCCGATCGCGACCGTCTCCGTGAGACGCGCTGCTTCATCCACTGGTGCCTCTGCCACATAGCGGCAACGGCAGTCTCGGATCGTTTCCGAAGACCTTCAACCGAAAGTGGACAACGGCCGTCCCCGACCTGGCGCTCAGGAGTGGAAGGCTTCGTCGAGTCGGAGGGGCGCCACGTGAACCCGGGTAACGACGTCCCGACCCTGCGGCTGAACGGCGACGGCGTGCTGAACGCCGCCCGCTTCGACCTGCCGGAGGGTTGCCGACGGGGGAACGTTCAACGAGTTCCTGCTGTCGTGGACCCGACGGTCACCGAACTGACCACCTGGGTCGAGAATGTGGACGAGCTGTTAGCGGAGCCGATGGGTCTGCCCCGCGGGCTGCGGGTGCACGCCCGGCCGGGGGTCGAATCGACCGGCTTCGTCGGCCAGCTGCGCAGCATCTCGGCTGGTGGAGGCTCGCCGCCGCCATGGCGGTCGCTCAGGAGGAGCCGGGCCGGCGCATCGTGTGGATCGACGACGACCTCGCCGAGAAGGCGGGTTGCCCCGCGCCCTCCGAGGAGGGAGCGGGGGCCACCGGGTGGAACGGTCAGCGGGCGCCGACGCTCCGCCAGTAGGCGTTCAGCGCGCCGTTGGTCTTGATCAGCCAGACCAGCGGGCCGATCAGGATGATCGAGCCGAGGAGCACCCAGAGGCCGGTGGTCGCGGTGACCGGACGCGGGCGGCCCTGGCGCGCGTAGAGGTTGCCCACCTCGCTGGGGAGCAGGAACGGCGTGACGAGACCCAGCGTGAAAATCGCGATGATGAGGCCGAGCGCTCCGCCGACACCCTCGCCGGAGTGCCGCTTCATCTCCTCGTGGGTCACGAAGTAGTAGTAGAACGAGTAGATGCCGAAGGTGATGATGCTCAGGCCGATCACGGCCCAGGTGCTGCGCACCTTCCCGATCGGGCCGAGCGGTGCGCCTTGGGGAGCGAGCTGCTGCTGACCGCCCCACGCCACCGGCGGCTGGTTGTACTGCGGCTGGGCGTACGGGGCCGGCGCGTAGGCGTCGTGCGCCTGCGCAGCCGGGTCGTTGACAGTGGACACGTGGGGACCCCCGCTCGAAATCCGCCAGTCCTTCCGGCGGTGGTTGGACGCTAGGCGGGCATCTCGACCTGCGGCGCCATTCCCGGGCGTGCGGGTCCGCGTGGCGTCCCCCCGCTTCACCGGCGCCCCATGGATCTCTGCCGTTCCGAAACGCGAACGCTCACCGACGGGCCGACAGGCCTCGAACCGTGAGGTGGGAGCCTTGGAGGGGCGACTCAGCTGGCGGGGCCGCGGCCGCTCATGATGCAGCGGTGCCCGCATGCACCGCTCCCATCGCGTCGCCGGAGCGCTCGTCGGTCCGGCTGTAGGCGACGCCCGGTGACAGGCGAGGAAGTGCCTCGGTCGTCACCCGCAGGTGACGTGGCCCACCGGGCCGGAGAGTTCGATCATGACCTTGCGGTTCGCGCCAGCAGCTTCCGCAATGAGGTTCCCGCCCAGGACGCGAAAGGCGGTGGCGTCTATGACGCAGGACTGCGTCGCCCGCCTCAGAGCGGCGTCGGGAGACGGATGTCAGCGGTGTAGGCCGCGTGATCGCTCAGCTGACCGCCGTCCCAGGCCGGCCGGTGTACGGAGGCGACCGGCTCATCACCGACGAGTTCCTGACTGACGGCCAGATGATCGATCGCGTACGAGGTGCCGTTGAGGTGCTGGGCCTTCTCCGTGAGTGCGACGAGGCCGAACCCGTGGAACGCCGACCGCAGTGCGGCCGCCCCGGCCTCGGTGGTGAACGAGAACGGCGGGGTGAGCTGCTGGTTGAAGTCACCGCCCCAGATCAGCGGTTCCCCCGGCAGGCGTTCGTCGGCGATCCGGGTGACGTGGTGGTCGAGGACGTGGCAGAACTCCGCGACCTGGCCGGTCGGCAGGCCGGGCCAGTACCGCCCGGCGCCCTTCCAGGGGAGGACCGAGCAGGCCACCAGCAACGATGTCGGCGCCGGTCCACCGAGCTCTACGCGGGCCAGGCAGAGGCCCTCCTCGCCCGCATGCGCCTCGGTGCCGGCCGTGCGCAGCTCGCCGAGCGGCAACGCGGTGGCGATGCCGGCCCACCGCTTCTCCGCCGGACTCCCGCCGCGTGGCGGCGAGACGACGAACTGCCTGCGGCCCGCGTCCCAGTCACGGTGCACCTCGGTCAGCAGCCAGAGGTCGGCGGCCTGGTCGTCCAGCCAG
>JAOPYH010000310.1 GCA_025964715.1 Streptosporangiaceae bacterium
CTGAACCACCCGAAGACGGTGGCGGGGCTGGAGGCCGATGAAGGGCATGGAGGGCCACTGTGGTTGCTGTACTTTAGTGCCCCAAATACGTCAGAGGCCTTGTCGATGATCTCGACAAGGCCTCTGATCTGGGTCGGGGTGGCGGGATTTGAACCCACGGCCTCTTCGTCCCGAAGCAACTTGGGTACCCTCACGGCCTGCGGTATCACCTGGGTTGAGCTGGGCGAACAGTCCCCCAACGTCCGTGGACGTACGAGGAAGTACGGGGCCGTTGTAGCGCAGTTAGACACTCAGGGCGGCGCTCAGCATCTGCCCCGCAGCACGCCGGCGCTGATCTCTTCAGTGGGAGCTACCGGCGGGCCGGCCGCCGACGATTGCGGGGATGTACCCAAAGCCGCAGCGCCGCGACGTTGCGCTCCTTGGATGCTGCCATCCTTGCGGTTTCGCGTGGACCGACCCGCAAGACCCAGAGGGGTGTCCAACGCCTGCGCCCGCTCGGATCTGTCCAGCGCACTGCGGGGAAGTCCGTGATCTCTGTGATGCTTTCTCGCGGAATTGCACGCGTCCGCAGGTAGCCCCGAACCGTCACCTCGGCGTTTTGGTAGGTGACATCAAGCCGGTAGCCGCGGACAGCGATGACCACGGATGCGATCAGGGCCACGCACGCCCCAAGACGCGGATACACAGCAGCGGCCTGAGCCCCGTAGGCCACGCTGGCGACTGCTGGGATCGCTCCCAGGCCGCTGTTCGCCACGCGACCCAATCTCGATGGGGACAACTCCATGACGGCCCCTCCCATCCTGTCCGAGAGCGAGCCTACAAAGCCGAGCCGTGCGCAGCGCTGCCGAGCCCCAGTTTGGAAGACGAGTGATGCGGGTGCGGTTTGGCCTGGGAAACGTCTGACCTGGACTTGACTGCTGCTGTGGCCGTCGTTCCCCGTCAGTCCCCGTCGCTTCCCGCCGGACCGGGCACGCCACGGGCACGGTTCCTGCTTCCGTCTGGCAGCAGATCGTAGGGGGCCTCGGCCTACTTCTGGCCCTGGAACTCATGTGCCGGCTTGGCCACCTGCGCTCTCTCCCGCGCGCCCGTCCCTGGCCCCCCTCCGTGCGGTCGTCGTTGAGCAACCGCGCAGTTAGACACTCAGGGCGGCGCTCAACATCCGACACCGGCTTTAGGAGAGAGGTAGGCGGTCATCGGGGCTGACCTGGGCATTCGTATCCTGCTCAGATGACGGCAGTTGTTCCCCTCGGGAGCCGCTGTTCCCCGTGGTTCCCCGCTCGATCTGGCACGGCTGTGGCACGGCTGGCACATGCGGCTATGCGGATTCGTCGCCCTGAGGCTTGGGCGGGACGGTCCTTCTACGATTGCGCGTAATTGCACGGTAGATGTCGTAGAGAGGCACAAGGATCCACACCGAAGAGAGGATGGTAAACCCCATCCATCCGCCGTCACGGTGGATCTTGATACCTATCCATAGCAGGTACCCGGCACTTGCCAGACCCACCCAGGGACGAGCCGCATTCCACCTTGACATCTTCTTCACGAGCATGATCCTGACAGGTACTCGCACGCGTCGCTACTGGCAATCGCGAGCGTTGCGGGGTGGCCCGGTGTCGCTGACGGCCATGAGGTCTGCTGGGCTGGTCAGCCGGTCGCCTGAGGCCGGTGACGGTCATCTGTGGTCGCGGTGGTTGCTGTACTTCGCTGCTGTACTGCAACGGCCCGGATCTGCCTATACAGCGTTGGCGGCAACTGGAGATATCGGGCTGCGGCCCTGACGCCGGGGAGAGTGGCGGTGTCATGATTGCGGCGTTCGGTGCGACCGTGCGAGGCACGCAGGGTGGGGCAGATGGTTTGGTATGTGTTGGCGCCGGGCGCTGTGGTGTCGGTGCTCGGGGCTGTGGGCGGAGTTGCCGCTATCAGAACGGGATGGTTGCCTCCGTGGATGGGCGGGAAGACGTTCCGGCCCCGGTTGTGGGGGTACGCGACGCTTCTGGCGTCGGCGAACCTCGCCGCCCAAGTGGTGGGCTGGGCAATCGCCGACCCGCGCTCAAAGCTCCTTATCATCAGCGCAGGATCCGTGTCGCTGCTGGTCACATTCGGGCTGCTGCTGGCCTCGCAGCAGCCAGGACGGACCCGTTGAGGTTCGCGTCCAACCACCACTCGCCTCGACCACTCCCTCAACCCACCACCTTCCCCAGCTCCCATCCCGTCTGCCGTCGACCCACACACCGTGGAGCGGGCGTGGTTCCTGGCGTCCAGGTGGAGCGCGCCACTGTACGAACGACCTGGACGCCAGGGGCCGCGTCTGCTCGGCTCTGCCTGGGTCGATGGCAGACGGGATGGGAGCTTCCCCACGCACGCCACGACGTACCGGCCGGCGGGTGACGGGAGCCGCCATCCCGGAGCCTGAGCGCCCCCGCCGGAGGCATGAGACCGAAAGCGACCGTGCGCGTCGGGTTCTCCCTCATGCCCTCCGGGCCTATCCACGTGGGCGCGCGTCGGCGCAGGCGGCGCGGAGCGGGCCGCAGGCAGGAGCGCAGCGCGAGCCGGAGCCGGGAGCGCGCCCGGCGGAGCGGTAGCGCAGCCGGGTGCCTTGATGAGGTAGAGAAACCTGTAACAGGTCCGTCGGTGTGACTAGGCGTCGAAGTCGTATTCGAGCACGTAGGAGGCAGAGTCCAGGGTCATTTCGTTGACCTCTACTGGGCGCCCCTCGTCGGCGAACGCTGTGCGGCAAATCAGGATCACGGGAGTGCCCATGGACAGGCTCAGTCGGCTGGCCTCGGCCTGAGACGGCATCCGCGTGCGGATCTCTTCGCGGAAGTGCACCGGCTTGTATCCGAGTTCGTCAAGGCGCGCATACGTGCCGCCGGGGCCGGTGTCCTCCTGAGTGATGGCCGAACCTGCGACAAGGTCGGCGGGTAGGTAGGACGTAGAGATCAGAACCGGCTTACCGTCCAGCACGAAGCGGCGACTGCGCACGCAAGTGGCCTCACCTGGCTCCACGTCGAGAACTTCCGCAATGTGCTCCGGCGCAGCCTCCTCGGTGACGCTGACTTGGTCCACGACCAAGGTGCGCTCGCCGATGTCGGCCGACCAGATGGACCGACCCGACCCCCACTGATCGCGGGACAGTCGTTGGATGCCGCGCCGTCTTAGCGGTCGGAAGGCGCGTACGAAGACCCCGGCGCCCTTCCGGGACTCGGCGATGCCTTCGTTCTGCAGAACGCCCAGTGCCTGCCGGGCGGTCATCCGCGCCACTTCGTACGTGGCCATGAGGTCGTTCTCTCCAGGCAACCGATCACCTGGGCCGTACTCGCCCGCCCGGATCGCATCCCTCAACGCGTCGGCAATCCGCTGGTACTTCGGCTGGCGGCCAGTGCCCTGGGTGGCCATGAATACTTCCTCCCTTCCTCTCTAGACAGCTTAGGGGGTGCGTACGTCACTCGCGCATCCCGCGCCTGCCCGCATCAGCCAACCGTGAACATCTCTAGAGAAGCGTTGACGTCTCTAGAGATGTGCGCTTCACTGGAGATGTCTAGAGAGGTTGCCCGTAGGGGGCAACCTGCTGACACAGGGAGCTGCAACATGCCGTCCTTCAAGATCGATGTTTCGACCGCCGTGGTGTTCGTGGCGACGGCTCCGGTGCCGAAGCTGGTGAGCAAGCAGACCGGTGAGATCGCGGTGGACCGTGAGACCGGCGCGAAGCTGGTGACCGTGGGTCTGCTGATCTCGGATGAGGGGGAGGGGAGCCTCTACCAGGTGACCATCCCGGAGACGGGGGTCCCGGAGACCCTGACGCCGGGTACGCCGGTCTCCGTGATCGGGCTCAAGGCGCGTGACTGGGAGAACGAGTTCAACGGCCAGAAGCGTCACGGCCTGGCCTTCCGCGCGGTCGCGATCACGTCGGGGGTCTGAGCATGTCGGACCTGGCGACCCTGGTGGAGGTGGGCGGCCCGCTGGCCGGCGGCGGTCTCCTCTACGCCCGGGCGAAGTCTCCGGCGGTGTACTGGTCGCTGGTGGGCCTGCCGGTCACCTGGGGCCGCTTCACCGTCACCTACGACTCGACCATGGACGTGTGCGGGCTGACGGTTGCCCCGTCCCGGCTGCGGGCGTTCCTGGTCCGGAGCGTGGCTCACCGTGAGGTTCAGCCGGTTCCGCCGAAGGTGCGTCGGGTCCGCCCGACGTCGACGGGTCTGCGGGTGACGCTGCGGCTGCCGGCGGGTCTGGAGCCTGCCGACATCGTCGCCGCCTCCAACCGCCTGCGCCACGCCTGGGGCGTCCACGCCGTCAACGTGGTCGAGGTCAAGCCGGGCGTGGTGGAGCTGCGGATGACCGGCTATGACGTGCTGAAGCGGGTCAAGATGCCCCGCCGCCTGCCGTCCGGTCCGATGGTGGTGCCGGTCGCCCTGCGCGATGACGGGACGGCGTT
>JAOPYH010000313.1 GCA_025964715.1 Streptosporangiaceae bacterium
CCGGGCCCGCCGCTTCAGCTCCCGCCGATCCGCCTCGGGAACCTGCACCGTCCGCACGTGCGCGGCCATGAGAAATGGTCCACCCGCGCCCGGCATGACCTCAAGAAACACCGCGACGGAGCACTAGACGGTCAGACGGGTGCCGATCGCCGCGTCATCGCGCCGCCGGCCCTCACCGGTGCGCCGGCGTGGTCTGTTTCAGTGGGGCTGTGGGACCAGTTCGTCACGCCATCCATCGCCGTCAGCGCCGACTCCCGGTTCGTCGCGGCGGCCTGCTTACGCGAGCCCGGGACGCAGACGTTTGCCGTCACCGGCGGGGGCAAGGTGCGGGCGCTCGCCTTCCAGCCCGGCCACCCGCTGCTGGCCACGGCGAACGAGAACGGCAGCGTCGTGATCATCGACGCCGCGACCGCCGCCGAACATGGGTGCATCCAGCGCTTGCTCGGATGCTCGCAGCTTGCCTTCGTCCCCGGGGGCATGCTGCTCGCCGCCGCGTGGGACGACAACACCGTGTCGATCCACGACGTGACCACCCCCGGCTCGCCGCCGAAGCTGTAGGAGTTCACCGCGCCCGCGCCGATCTCGGAACTGGTCGCCAATCCGACGGACGGCACCATGGCGATCTCCGTCACCGGCGGCACCTCGGTCCTGGTGTACGACCCGGGCGGCGGGCACGAGCGGATCCGGATCCTCCACCAAAGCCCAGTGCGGGACGTCGCGATCAGTGCCGACGGCACGCTCGTCGCAACCGCCTGCGATGACGGCGTCGTTCGTGTCTGGCCCAGCAGCATCGCGTCGACCTGACCACCGAAGACCGGAAGGCCCCGATCAGACCGGCGAAGACCTGATCCCGACCGCCAAGGACCTCCCCACGGGCGTGAACCCTGGAGTCGCCGGACAGCATCCAACCGCAGGCGGATGCGATCTGGGCCGCCGGATCCTCCGGCATCCCCACCGGCACAGCGGGGAGCGCCACCTACGCCACCGGCGGCGGCTTCCTGCACCTACGGGGGACACCCCGTCTCTCAAGGTAGCCTTTGCACTACTCATCGCATCCAGGCAAGCGGCCGTTGCGGGGAGTCGCCGGGCGAAGTGCCGGGCGCGAGCAAGGTCCACCGTCGCCCGGCGGAAGACCACCGGGCCCTGCCGCCTGGGCGGCATCACCGTTTCACGGTCAGGTGACGCGACGGTGACGACAGTCACGGCATCCTGATCGCGCGCCCTGGATCTCGCCGTCCTGGCAACAAGGGCGCTCATCACCATGACCGCGAGGAACGGTCCTCGCGTCAGCGCCACACGACGGCCACGGGAGGCTGGGCATGGCACTCGAAGGCGTGGATTTCTCCTTCGACCGCATGTCGGCGGCGACAGCGGCCCAAAACGGCTTGTCCTTCGTCGGCCGGTATCTGTCCACCACGGGGGCGAAAAAAAACCTCACCGCATCAGAAAAGGACGAGTTCCTGACGAACGGCCTCGACCTGGTCGTCGTCTTCGAGGAGGGGGCTGGGCAGGCGCTGAAGGGCAAGGCTCAGGGAGCCGCCGACGCCCAGGTCGCCGACGACCAGCTGAACAACCTGGGCCTTCGTGGTAGCCCTGTCCATTTCGCGGTCGACGTCGACGTGACGCCCGGCCAATTGTCGCAGGTCCAGGCATACTTCGACGGGGTAGCCAGCATCATCCCGGTCGAGCGCATCGGCATCTACGGCGGCATCCGCGTCGTCAGCTTCGCGCTGGACAACGACCTGGCCACCTACGGATGGCAGACGGTCTCCTGGTCCCAGGGACAGGTCGAGCCGCGTGCACACCTGCTGCAGTACCAGATCAACACCGTCCTCGCCGATGTCCACGTCGACCGAAATCGCACCGTCAGCAGTGACTTCGATTTCGGGCAGGTACACCCCGTTCCGCCGCCGGAGGTCACCGGCGTGTCCCCAACCGGCGGCGACCCGGCCGGCGGTACGACCGTCGTCATCACCGGATCGGGGTTCCTCGACGCCACGGACGTCGGTTTCGGGGTCACCGACGCCGCCGACATGAGCATCGACTCCGACACCCAGATCACCGCGGTCAGTCCCCCCGGGGCGGGCACGGTCGACATCCTGGTCACCACCCTCGGTGGCAGCAGCCAGATCACGCCGGCGGACCAGTTCAGCTACGGCACGGCCTTCCCCGTCCCGTAACCGGCTACGCGACATCGAAGGGTTCCGCGCCGGGCTGTCTGCCCGCGTCCGGGCCTGGGCGGTGCAGGTGAAGGGCGTGCTCAACAGTAGGGGACCGAAAAAAGCTCGCAGGACTCCCATCGAGCGACGCGTTCGCGATCCGAGGAGACGGTGCAATGGCGCAGACCTACTATGACGTGGTCGTCGTCCAGCAGGGGGTAGAAAACCCGATCTGCTGGATGGCCTGTTTGGCGATGGTCGACTCCTACTGGACCAGCGCCTCCATAGGAATCGACAAGTACTCTGGCGGATTCAACCCAGAGCAAGCTTGTATCGGGAACCCGGCAGTCGATGTGGTCGACTTTCAGAATCGAATGCAGGCTTTCGGCTTCCAGCCCGTATTCCCTGACTCGCCGCTCACGATGCAGGCGATGCATGAGATGTCCGCCCAGTTCGGCCCGCTGATCTATTTTCACCGCGTGCAGGGCTTTCCCTATGCTCAGGGCCCCGGCACCGGCTCCGGCTCCCACGCCATCGTCATCACCGGTACCGACACTGACCAGAACGGCTTCTGGTTCAACAACCCGTGGGGTGACAAGGATTCCTGGGCGCCGGCCGACAAAGGATTGGCCGCAGCCGCCGATCCCAATTCTGCCTCATACTCGCTGTACTTCATGACACACGAGTAGCGACTGGGCCGGTATAGCGCCGCCGACAAGACCCATGCCCGCGCGCGTCGGGCCACCATGCTAGGGCTGCTCTGGCATGGGTCTCCCGTTTGGGCACCGGCGGTAGCGCGCGGACGAGCAACCCCACGGTTGGGAGCGCGCCTAGCGGCCGATCGGTGCAAATGTCGTGCATCCGGGAGTCCTCGTTCAGGCCTGTCCTCTTGGCTGATGGAAGGCTGTCGTCGGGGTTTGAAGGCTGTCGCGGGGTGTCCGGTTGTTCCGCGGGGAGCGGCGTGCTGATGGTGCGGTAGCCCCTGTCGGGCGGTGCCTGTGGTTGTCAGGCTGATGATCGGAGCCCTTCCCGTGGCATGGGGATGATCACCGTGGGTGGATCCGTTGTCGGTGGCGGCGGCCCGGATGGGTGCGTCAGTCCATAAGTGTTCCGCTGGCCCAGACGCGGACGATGTTGTCGTCGCTGGCGGTGGCGATGAGCGCGCCGTCGGCGCTGATGGCGATATCTCGCACGGGATTCGGACGCGGGATACGGGCCTGCTCGATGCCGCTGCGCGGGTCGCGCAGGGTGACCGTGGTTCCGCCTTCGGTCGTCACCGCGATGGTGCCGTCGGCCGGGTTGAAGACGAGCGCCGTGATCGGCGTGGGGTGGGTGAATTCGCGCAGCTTCTGCAGGGTGCCCGGCGCGGTGAGGTCGTAGATCGACACGGTGTTGGCGTCGTCCTCACAGGCGGTGGCGAGCAGGGTGGCATCGGGGCTGAACGCGATGTGCGTGCATCCGAACGACCCCGTGATGCGTCCGAATTCGGTGGCGGTCGCGGCCTCGACGAGGACGACGGTGCCGTCCTCGTTCCCGGTGGCCAGCAGCGTGTGCCCGGGCTGGAAGGCGATCGCTTGCACCTTGCCGTCCCCGGTGAAGCAGGGGCGCGCCGTGCCGGTGGCGACATCGAGAACGCGGGTCGTTCGGTCGGCGCAACCGGTGGCGATCCAGTTCCCGTCGGAGCTGACCGCGAGGCGGGTGACGATCTGCGGATGGTCGTGCGGAGTGCTCCAGCGGTCATGCCCATCGGTACTGGCGAGCAGCCGAACCAGGCGGCCGGCGGCGGTCGCGAGCCAGTCCCCGGCCGAACCGACGGCGGCCAGCGCATTCACGGAGCCGATGGTGTCGACTAGCCACGACCGATCGCCGATGATGGAGAACAGTCGGACCCCGGTGCTGCCGCCGACAGCGACGGACTGGCCGCGGTCGGCGAGCACCATGGAGGTGATGGTGCCCGGGATCGGCTTGCGGGCCAGCCGCGTTCCGGTCGATGCCGCGAACACGGTCACCGCCGCGGTGGAGTCCGCGACGGCCACCACCGGGGTTTCGTCGGGTGACATCTCGACCGCGGTGATGCCGGCATCGACCCCGCATCGGGAGACCTCCAGGCCCAGGTTGTACAACTCGACCGAATCTCCTGACCGGATGACGATCGACTCACCATCTGGGGCCAACATGAACTCTTCCCCCTGGCCGGCCGGCGTGAGCGCGCCGACCTGTCGACCCGTCGCCGCGTCGAGCACGGCGACGTAGGGCGGCTGGGCCGACGAGACCGGGCCGCCCGGGGGGCAATTGACGACAATGTGGCGCAGCGTCGGGCTGTACAGCACCGTTGGGGGGTTCCCGTTGAACACTATCGGAAGCTGCACTGGCGAAAACCTCGGCATGCCGTCGCGCAGGTTGAACACCCCGACGGTATTTCCTACGTCGGTGTGACCGGCGGCCGCTACAAACAGGCAATCATCGCTGACTGCGAACGACGGTCCGTTGAACGACCCCACCTCGACCGACCACACTGGTGCGCCCGTGCTGGCGTCGAACCCACGTAGGGTGCCGTCTTGAGTTGCGGCGACGATCTGGCGGTTGTCCGGGCTGTAGGTCGCATTCGCGACAGCGGTCGGAGTTGGAATTAAGAGGTGATCCGTGCCGGTCGGAGTCTCCAGCACTGTTATTCCGTCGGGGCGACCAAGAGCTACCGATCTCGAGTCTGGACTTAACGCTTGACTCGAGACCTCTGGAAAACTTCGGTGCCATCGCTCGGTGCCGTCGGTGGCGTCGAAGGCGAAGGTGATGGAGCCGTGGGTGGCCGCAATCCAGTGGCCGTCGTTGCTGAAGATCAGAGGGTGGAACATAAACCCTCTCGGTGGCAACACCCCCTGATAGCGGCAGCGCTCGACGAGGGTGTCGGCGTCGAGGACCCGTATCCGGTGTTCCTCGAATGAGAAAGGTTCATCACCGAACCGATACTCTAGGCTGGCCAGAGACCTGCCATCGGGGCTGCATGCCAGCGCATAAACCTGGCAATCACCGGAGAACCCGCCCAGAACATCGCCCGTACTGGCGTCCAGCAGGGTGAGCGACCCCACGGAGTTGATCGAGTGATTGACCGTCTCCGCGTTGAGACATCCTACGGCTACTCGCCGACTCGAGGGATTGAAAAGCAGCGCGTCGCTCGAGCTCACTGGGGGGTGTGGGACCGCCACTCGCCAGATCCGGTTCAAGGCCCCGGGGGAGGTTGGCTGTGCTGGGGGGCTCATGTGGGTTGCCATCCTTCGGGCAGGACGATGGTGTCGACGAAGACGGTGCGTCGTGCCAGGTCCGGCGGTGCGTCGGGGTCGATGCCGGGGATGTTCTCGGTCTCGCGTAGCCGGACGCGCTGCCGCCCTGCGGTGGTGGCCAGTGTGAGCGGGGGGATTGATTTGTCGGGTCGACGCTCGACCCGGGTGACCGGTCGCCAGGCGGCGAGCTCCGGCTCGGTGGCGGCGTCGTCGACGGCGATGTCGAGGTCTTCGGGTGGGATGCCGGGTTCGCAGGCCTCCAGGATGGCCTCGAGCTGGTTGAGGGGCTTGGGGGAGATCCCGTCGACGCTGATCGCCAGCTGGTTGCCGCTTCGGGTGACGATGACGTGCCGGTCGGGCAGCAACGGCACCGTGTCGGTGACGACGACGGGGGACAGCGGCACCGTGTCGGTGAGGGTGTGGGGCTGGTAGCGGGCGACCGCGAGCCGGACGAGAGGGTTGTAGGAGGCCGAGGTGGCGGGACCGGTGAAGGCGACGTCGCCGTACCAGCGGTCCCCGGCGGGGGTGACGTCGACGGGGATGACGGTTACCGGCATGTTATTGGCTTCGGGCAGCGTCAGCTGCTGGGCTGCCGCTGTGTTGGTGAACCAATCAGGGGCTGGTCGCGGTCCGGTGGCGGGGGTGGCGAACAGCGGGTCGCGGCCGATGCGGGTGAACCACTCGCCTGCTGTGGCCGCGTCGGCGTCGGTCGGGGCCAGCACGACGGCGAGCTGTTCGCCGGCGCCGGTCTGGAACCAGGGGCGTGCCAGCTCCACGCGCAGCCGTTGCGCGCTGCGGACGTGCTCGATCCGATCGGCGGAGGGTTGGCTGCGCTGCCAGGCGAAGCCGGGCACGACGCCGAGGACGACCGGTGCGGGTGGCCGCACGGTCGACAGGAGGTCGAGGGGGTCGTGCGTGTGCGAGCTCTGGAAGGCGTCCTCCGGCTCGGTGTTCTTGAAGTATTCGCGGAACCGGCTGGTGGCCTTGACCGTGTAGGTCACGGCGCGGTAATGGGTGTCGCCGAACTCGTGGCGGATTTGTATCGGCGGCGGGTCGCCGCGGTCGATCGACTGGCCGTGCACCTGCGCGACGGTGACCGGTCGCGACCCGATGGTGGCCTGGTCGCCGACGTCCTCGACCTCGGTCCAGGACGCGGCCACCTCCAGCCGACCGGTGCTGTCGGTGTGCAGGCCGAATCCGGACTCGGCCGCGGTGAAGGTGGCGGTCAGCAGCGCCTCGGTGGCGTCTGGCTGCCGGTCGACGGCGAGGGCGTTCCAGCGCGGCTCGGCCAGCGGGGTCCGGACCGCGTGCACGACCAGCACGCGCCGTGGCGGGGTGATCACGGGGTTGCGCCCGAGCAGGGTCTGCTCCGGGGGGAGCAGCGGAATGCTGAGATAGTCCGAGACGGCGAGGTGGTCGAGCATGTCGCCGGGAATGGTCGACGACAGCGCGATGGTGGCCTGTTCGGCCTTGCCGAGGGTCACCCGCAGCGTGTTCTCCGACCAGTCGAGGGTGACCGGATCCGGCTCGCTGGCGTGGGGACGCAACTCGATCGTCTTCGCGAGTGGGTCCGGCCAGTCAGGCCGCCACTCGGCGTCGGCGCTGATCTCGTGGGTGAGGCCGCCGGGCTCGGGGTGGATGACGGCGTTGACCCCCTCGGCCGCCGGGTCGGGCAGCCCCGCACCGCCTGTGTCGGCGGCCATGGCACGCTGAGCTAGGCCGAAGGAGCGTTCGTCGCTCATCGGCGGGTCCAGCCTGCCGTGCTGTTCGGCGACCTGCAGCGACGCGGTCGGCGGGTGCAGAGTGCGCATCTCGACGAGTGGATAGTCCGGATCCTGAGCGTGCAGCTGCTCGGGCGTGAGGTTCTTGTCGCTGCGGACCACCATCCGGTCGATCGCTGCTCCTGGCGCGAACGGTCCGGGATCGCTCAGCCGGGGCGGCGGGATCGGCTCGTGGCGCCGGTAGACCACCGTCGTGCTGTCCGCCTGGTTCCCGGTGACCTGGTCGAGTT
>JAOPYH010000081.1 GCA_025964715.1 Streptosporangiaceae bacterium
GTAGACCTTGCGCGCGGCATGGTTCTCGGTGACCACGGTCAGCGTTATCTTGTGGAGGCGCATGTCTTCGAAGCCGTAGCGGCAGATCGTCCGCACTGCATCCGTGGCGTAGCCGCGGCCCCAGTAGGCCTTCTCGCCCAGGTAGATATCGAGTTTCGCGATGCCCTTCTCCGGGTCCGCATCGTGCAGCATGACCAGGCCGATGAGCGTGTCGTCGGCGAGCGCCTCGATGCCAAGGAGCAAGTCGCCGTAGGTGTTGCGGGGGCGCTCCTCCAGCCACGTGCGGACGCGCTCCACCGGCTGGGCATACGTGTCGTCCATCCACCGCATGACCTCGGGGTCGTGGTTCCAGCGCCACAGTGCCTCGGCGTCTGTGGGACCCATGGCCCGCAGTTTCACCAGTTCTCCAAGCGCCATGCTCACCGACCCCTTGTTACATCTCGTGATCATCTTACGAACCATGAAGTGGTACGACGACCGGGATGGCACACTCAATCGGTTTCGGCGGTGCCGAGACCGCGGCCAGGGGCATGTTGGGGAACTGCGTGAGAAGAAGCCGGACTTCTAAAACACGCCCTAGCACCCGCGGCGACATGCAGGGTCATTCCGGCCCTGTCCCTCCCGCTGGATTCGATGCATTGCCATCGAAGCTGAGGCCATTTGTTCGCGCCCTCGCTCCGAAGGTCTTTTGTGACAGACCCGTCCTCGCGAACAGCTGCAAGATCACACCCGGATAGGACAGACCACGGATGGGTGTGTTCGGTGGCCCTCAGGAGGGCCACCGACACACCCATCACCAAAATCCGACGGCAGAACCCGGCAGCGACGGGGCGACCCGACACCGTCTCTCAGGGGAGGCCGATGGACAGGTGGAGTCGGCCGCGCGCAGGGGTGTGCTTACGAGCGGTCGTATCCGCCCGTCTTGACGGCGGCGACGAAGGCGGCCCACTCCCCGGCCCCGAACGCCAGCTTGGGTCCGTCGGGGTTCTTGGAGTCGCGGATCGCGACCATGCCGGCAAGCCCGGCCAACTCGACGCAGTCGCCGCCCTGACCACTGCTACGGCTGCTCTTGCGCCACCGCGCGGCAGCGACTTCCACGCAATCCTGGCCGCCCTGACCACTGTGGCTGCTCTTGCGCCACCGCATCGCGGACAAATCCAACTCGGTCATGTGAGCTCCTCCAGCCTTTTCAGGATCATCTGGTGGGACGCACCACGGGGCAGCGCCTCACCCATCACCAAGTCGAACCGGGCGGCACAGTCGGCGACCGCACCCGCGTCTTCGATCAACTGGCCGAAACCCGGCCCCTCCTGGTACAGGATCTCCGTGCCATCAGCAAGCCGCAAGACGGTGAACTTCCCGTCCAGGCCAGCGAAGGTGACGGACGAGAAAGGCAAGATTCGCACCTGAATATGGGGTGATTCTCCAAGCTCCGCGAGCCTGCCCAGCTGCTCACGCATCACTTCTGAGCCACCGACGGGCCGGTGCAACACGGCCTCGTCCAGCACGAACCAGGCGTTCGGAGGATCCTCACCGCAGAGGACCGCCTGCTGCTCCAGGCGCGCCTGGACACGCTCCTCCAGCATGGCCGGTTTCAACCTGGGGTCCATGACGCCCCGGGCGTAGCGCTCCGTCTGAAGTAGCCCCGGCACGAGCTGCGCCACGAAGGAGCGGATGAGCACCGCTTGTGCCTCCAGCTCCATGTACGCGGGGAAGCCGGGCAGAAGGACCTGGCTCCGGCCGGCCCGCTTGATGGCCTTCCACAAACGGTTGAAGCTGCCATCGGTTTTGAAGTAGGTGTCCAGGTCGATCGCGAACTGTTCCGAGGGCGGCTTCTCGGCCAGCTCGACCTGTCCGATCCATTGCCCAGAACAGCCGAGCGCGGCGCCGAGCTGGGCCATCGAGAGGTCGGCCTTGTTGCGGTGGGTCCTTAACTCGGCGCCGAAGTAGCCGACGAGGGAGTTCGGGTCGAGATCACGCTGAGTACGAGGCACGGGGGGAGCCTCCAGAGTGGACCACCGGGGCCGGTTGACGCGCGGCCCCAGTGGGTTGTGTGGCGGTTGGTGACCGTTGGTGGCCGAGCGTAATGCTCTTGGGCCAGCCTCGTCATGGAAACGGACCCCAAGGAGGAAACCCCCATGACGACTTATGCGATGGCGGCGGTGGCCGCCAGGCCGCGACCTGTGGCCCCACCGGTGCGGCCACAGGTGTCCACGTGCTCGTTCCTCGTGGGAATCACCCGGAGGTTTCCCGGCACGTCGGTCTGGTGCGGCCGGCATACGGGGAGCTGGTGGGCGTTCCATCCGTCCCTGCCGTACCTGGTCGAGGCCACGTCGCCGGGCGAGCTCGCGGGCCTGCTCCACACGGCGCTGCGGACCATCCCGGCCGGCGGCGTCCACGACGACCGGGTGGGGCTCCCACGATGACCGACGAAGAACGCCTTGCCGTGCTCGGTGCGGCGCATCCGGGCTGGCGCCTCTGGCGGGCCCGCACCGCCTCGGCCGAGCCCGGTATGTGGATGGCCACCCGGAGCCGCGCGCTGACCACCGAGGAGATGTACGCCGGACTGGCGTGCACGCTCGCCGAGGACTCCGCCGACCTGCTCCGGGACGTGCTGCGGGAACAGCGCCGGATCGAGGCCCCGCGTGCGCGGGAGGTGACCTAATTCATGTGGAATACATATGAGCTAGTGAGACTCCTGCCAATTTCCATCTGGGCGAATTCCCGGCTTCAGGCGAATCGATGTGAAGTGTCACTCGCGCGAAGCTTGTTTTTCGCTTGCCCCGGAATGACAGTGCTGTCATGAAGACATTAGAGGTGTGGCGTAACACCTGGACGGCGGGATGGACCTCCATCGTCTCGCTTTGGGTGAACGGCAACCAGCACTTGCTGTCGTACAAGTCCGTGGAAGGCACCGCCGCGTTGGATCGGGTCAACGCCGACGCCAGCCTGACCGAGGTATGGCGTAACGACTGGACGGGCGGATGGACCTCCCTCGTCCCGCTTCAGGTGAGCGGCGAGCAGTACCTGCTGTCGTACAAGAGCGGGGCCGGTACCGCTGCCCTCGATCGGGTCAACGCCGACGCCACCCTGAGCGAGGTATGGCGTAACGACTGGACGGGGGGATGGACCTCCCTCGTCCCGCTCCAGGTGATGTCCACCCAGCACTTGCTGTCCTACAAGTCCGAGCAAGGCACCGCCGCCTTGGATCGGGTCAACAAGGACAGCAGCCTGACCGAGGTATGGCGTAACGACTGGACGGGGGGATGGACCTCGCTCGTCCCGCTTCAGGTGAGCGGTACGCCGTACTTGCTGTCGTACAAGAGCGGGTCAGGCGAGGCCGCCAGCGATCGGATCAACAACGACGGCAGCCTGACCGAAGACTGGCGTGACGGCTGGACCGCGGGATGGACCTCCATGGTCCCGCTTCAGGTCAGCGGCAAGCAGCACCTGCTGTCCTACAAGAGTGGCGCGGGCACTGCCGCCATGGACCGGATTGCCCCCTCCTAGCCCGTGGTTCGAGGGCGTGTCGCCGGCGGGAACGGGACATCTGACGCAGATCCGCCCGGAGTAGACTTCGAGCACAGGACGCCGCGGGGCGGGGTCTTGCCACCGCTCCGCGCGCCACCTCACTTTTGCTCTGGGGGGATCAGGCGTGGCGGATACCAACAGAGGCGTCGTCTACACGGGTCCGGGCGAGGTGGCGGTCCAGGACCTGCCTTTCCCGACGCTCGAACGACACGGCGGCCCCATGCATCACGGCGTGATCCTGAAGGTCATCGCCACCGCCATCTGCGGGTCCGACCTCCACATGGTGCGCGGGCGTACGACCGCGAAGCCGGGCCTCAGGCTCGGCCACGAGATGACCGGCGAGGTCATCGAGTGCGGCGCGGACGTCGAGTTCATCCATGAGGGCGACCTGGTGAGCGTGCCTTTCAACGTCGCCTGTGGCCGCTGCCGCAACTGCAAAGAGCGCAACACCCACATCTGCGAGACCGTGAACGACGAGGGCGGATGGGGCGGCGCGTACGGCTATGTCGGCATGGGCACCTGGCCCGGCGGCCAGGCCCAGTACGCCGTCGTCCCGTACGCGGACTTCAACCTGCTGAAGCTCCCCGCCGACAGGGACACGGTCATGGCCAAGATGCTCGACCTGGCCATGTTGGCGGACATCTTCCCCACCGGCTACCACGGCGCCTACACGGCGGGCGTCACCACCGGGTCCACCGTGTACGTCGCCGGGCCGGGCCCGGTCGGCCTCGCCTGCGCCACGGCGTGCTTCCTGCTCGGCGCCGCCGTGGTCATCGTCGGCGGCCACAGGCAGGAACGGCTCGCCCAGGCCAGGAGCTTCGGCTGCGAGACCATCGACCTCACGCAGTACGACGACCTGGCCGAGCCGATCGAGCAGATCCTCGGCGTGCCGGAGGTCGACGCGGGCGTCGACTGCGTCGGGTTCGAGGCCCGCGGCCACGGCGCGAAGGGAGTCACCACCGAACAGCCCGCCATCGTGCTCAACACGCTCATGAAGATCACGCGAGCGCCGGGTCGCATCGGCATCCCCGGCTACTACTCCCTCGGAGACCCGAGCGCCAAGGACGAGGCGGGCAGGCTCGGCATGCTCGCACTGCACTTCGGTCTCGGCTGGAACAAGGCGCAGTCCTTCTACACGGGCCAGTGCCCCGTCATGCGCTACAACCGCGAGCTCATGATGGCGATCCTGCACGACCGGACCGAGATCGCGCGGAACGTCAACGCCACCGTGATCCCGTTGGACAAGGCGCCCGAGGCCTACCGCGAGTTCGGTGGGGGTGCGGCCCGCAAGTACGTGTTCGACCCGCACGGCCTGCTGGGCGCCGGCTGAGCCAAGGTAAGAGCGTCAGAGGCGGTCGACGTCGGCTTCGGTGCGACCGCCGGACAGTGTGGGGAAGCCCGGCCCGCGGTCGAAGAACGGGGCCGGGCCACGCTCGGACCGCATGCGTTCCCGAAGCTCCGTGGTCGCGGGCTCGTCGACCAGCGGCTCCTCCCCCGTCACCACGACGCCGTAGTCCTCGCGGGCACCGGACACCGAGACCTTGCCGTCGCGCACGTCCGCCGCGACCCGCCGCGGGTCACGGTTCAGGGGGTCGCCCCAGCCGCCACCGCCGGTCGTACGGATGCGGATGACGTCCCCGGCCCGCACCGGCTCGTCGTCCACCAGGCCCTCCATCTCACGGCCGCCGACCGTCACCCGGAACGAGGCCCCCGCCCGGCCGCCGTTCACCCCCCAGCAGGACAGGATCGACCGGTCCGCGATGGACATGTAGTGCGCGTCGCCGAGCATGCGGATGTGCTTGTCGTAGCCGAGGCCGCCGCGGTGCTCCCCCGCGCCGCCGGAGTCCACGGCCAGCCCGAGGCGCTCGACGACGAACGGCCACCGGGCCTCGGCGAACTCCACCGGGATGTTCCTCGAGTCCGGAACCACATGGATCGTGTCCTCACCGTCGGCGTAGTAGCGACCCCCCGAGCCACCGCCGAGGACCTCCCGCATGAGGTACGGGACGCCATCCTGCTCCCCGTACACGCCGGTGTAGCGGATCGTCTCCTGATCGGCCGGCATCCGGCCGCCGGTGGCCTTGGCCAGCACGCCGGCGAGGACCCCGAGCAGGCGCAGGATGACGAAGGTACGGGCGTTCGTCGGCGCCGGGAAGACGGGGGTGAGCAGTGTCCCCTTCTCCGGGAATCGCATCTCGATGAGCGGCACCACGCCCTCGTTGACGTCGAGCTCGGCCATCCGCTCCGGCGTCTCGGCCAGGTTGCGGAGCACGGGAGCGAGCCACTTCTTCAGGAAGACGCCGTCGGCGTAGTCGCCGGCATGATTGATCGGTCCTTTGGCCTGCGGCGAGGTCCCGGTGAAGTCGATGACGATCCGGTCCGGCGTCTTGGTCAGCGTGATGCGCTGCGTGTGCAGCCTGGGCGGGTCGACGCCGTCGTGCTCCGCGTAGTCCTCCCAGACGTACTGCCCGTCCGGAATCCTGGCCAGGATCTCACGGCGGAACGTCTCGGTCGTCTTGTCGATGATGGCGTCGAAGCAGGATTCGACGGTCTCCATCCCATAGCGGCCGAACAGGTCACCGAGCCGGCGCGCCCCCATGAGGCAGGCCGAGCACTCGGCGTCGAGATCACCGGCCAGCGAGTCCGGCATCCGGGAGTTGCGGGTCATGATCCGCAGCGCCGCCTCGTTGGGCACGCCCTGGTCCCACAGCTTTATCGGCGGGACCATGAGGCCCTCCTCGAAGGCGCTGCGCGCGTGCGAGGGCATCGAGCCTGGTACGGCCCCGCCGATGTCGTCATGGTGCCCGAAGGCCTGCACGAAGGCCGCCACCTCGCCGTCGTGGAAGACCGGCACGGTCACGCACAGATCCGGGAGGTGCCCGATGCCGCCCTCGGAGAGATAGACGTCGTTGTGGAAGAAGATGTCGCCCGGCCGCATCGTCTCGAGCGGAAAGTCCCGCGCGACCGGCTGGACCAGCGCGGAGTAGGACCGCCCGGTCAGCTTGCGCAGCCGCCGGTCGTGGATCCCGGCGCGGAAGTCGTGCGCGTCCCGGATCATCGGCGAACGGGCCGTACGGGCGATGGCGGTCTCGACCTCCCGCTCCACCGACGCGAGCGTCCCCTCCACGATCTCCAGCACCACGGGGTCGACCTTCATCCGCCCTCTCCGATCCTGGTCACGATGAGGTTGGCGTACGGGTCGACGCGGGCCTCGAAACCGGGGTGCAGCGGGAGCGTGGAGCCGAACTCCTCGATGACCGCCGGGCCGCGCAGCGCGTCCCCCGGAGCGAGCCGCTCCCGGCGGTAGACCGGGGTCTGCGCCGAGCCGGGCCCCCGCCCCCCGGGAACGCGCGCGCCGGAGTCGCCGAACCAGACCGGACGGGTCCCGGTGCGCGCCCGCCGCGGATCGCCGTCCCCGGGCGGCCGCGTCCTGAGCCGGGGCCGGGTGATCGGTCCGATGCCGGAGACGCGCAGGTTCACCCACTCGACCGCGTGGCGCGGATCGTCGCGATAGCAGTAGCCGTACAACGCCTCGTGGCCGTCGTGGAACCGGCGGACGACCTCGGCGCGGAGCTCCTCGCCGACCGGCCCGTCCGGCGCGGCCACCCGTACCTCGAAGGCCTGCCCGTAGTAGCGCAGGTCCACCGAGCGCGGCAGCCGGTGCGCCGCAGAGGGGAAGCCCTCCTTGCGCAGCGCCTCCGCGGCCTGCTCCTCCAGGCCGGCGAACACCGCCGCGACCGCCCCGAGGTCGAGGCCGGTGTCGCGGGCGATGTGCGTGCGTACATAGTCGTTCTTGACGTCGACGGTCAGCAGCCCGAACGCCGACAGGGTCCCGGGGTTCTCGGGGACGACCGCGGAGGGCAGCCCCAGGATGTCGATGAGGCGGCAGGCCAGCAGCGGCCCGGAGCCGCCGAACGCCACCATCGGGTAGTCCCGGACGTCGAGGCCGCGCTTGACCGTGATCTGCCGGATCGCGTTGGCCTGGTTCCAGGCGCTGATCTCCAGGATCCCGGACGCGCACCGCTCCACGTCCAGGTCCAGGCCGGCGGCGAGCCCGGCGAGCCCGGCCCGGGCCGCGGCCACGTCCAGGGGGATCTCACCTCCGAGGAGGTCGGGCGGAATGCGCCCGAGATGGAGATGGGCATCGGTCACGGTCGGAGCGGCCCCGGAGTCGCGGCCGGGCGGGATGGCGCCGCCCTTGCCGTAACAGAGCGGGCCTGGATCGGCTCCGGCGGAGGCAGGGCCGACCTTCAGCGTCCCCTCGGGAGAGACCCACGCCATCGAGCCGCCGCCGGCGCCGACCGTGACGATGTCGATCATCGGGATCTTCGACGGATAACGCCCCACCGTTCCCTCCGTGGTCAGCGTCGGCTCGCCATCCAGCACGACCGCGACGTCCGTCGAGGTGCCACCGCCGTCCAGGGTGATCACGGACCGGCGACCGGTCGCCTCCGCGATGACCGCGGCGCCGAGGGCACCGGCCGCCGGCCCGGACAGCACAGTGGTGATGGGCTGATGCACGACCTCCTCGGCCGACAGCACTCCCCCGTTGCTCTTCATGACATAGAACGGCGGCCCGCTCCCCCGGCGCGGGTCCAGGCCGACCAGCCGCTCGGCGATCTGGGCTATGTAGCGGGTCATCGTCGGCTTCACCGCGGCGTCGACGAGCGTGGTGACCGACCGCTCGTACTCGCGGTACTCGCGCAGCACCTCAGACGACAGCGACACGACCGCCTCCGGGTGCTCGCGGCGAAGCACCTCGGCCATGCGCTGCTCGTGTGCCGGGTCGGCGTAGGAGTGCAGGAAGCAGACGCCGATGGTGGTGATGCCCCGGTCCCGGAACCATCGGGCCGCGGCCACGGCTCCGGCCTGGTCGAAGGGACGGATCTCCGCGCCGGTGTGGTCGAGCCGGCCGCCGACCGTCTTCACCCGGCTCACGGGCACGATGCGCGGCGGCTTGACCCAGAAGTAGGAGTTTCCGTAACCGTCCGGGACGCTCTGCCGCGCGATCTCGAGGATGAACTCGAAGCCCTCGGTGGTGACGAAGCCGAGATCCTCGATCCGGTCCTCGAGCAGCTGGTTCGTCGCGACCGTGGTTCCGTGCGAGACCGTGGCGAGATCGCTTCCGGTGGCGCCCAGCAGGCCGAGGGCCTTGTACACCGCCGCCATGAAGCCTTCCGCCGGATTGGCGGGAGTCGACGGCGTCTTACTGGTCACGGCCTCGCCCGTGGCCTCGTCCAGCGCCACCACGTCGGTGAAGGTCCCGCCCGTGTCGATGCCAATCCGGATGCGCATGGCACCAAGGTCTACCCGCCCGGCCTCTGCGGGGGAATCGTCGACATCTGCCAACGTGTCCTTAGATCTTCGGCTACTCACCGGGCATGCGCCCCTCCTCAACCTGGCCTGGTAGGACGCCCTCGGTAAGGTTGGCCCGCCAGAGAACCAATCAACCCCACCAAGCCAGGAGCCATGCGATGGCGCTTGAAAGGCCCGAGATCGACTTCCCCGAGGGCGCCCCGCCCGAGAACCTCGAGATCACCGACCTCGTCGTCGGCGACGGACCGGAGGCCACGCACGGCTCCAGTGTGTCCGTGCAGTATGTCGGTGTGGCCTTCTCCACCGGCGAGGAGTTCGACGCGTCGTGGAACCGCGGACAGCCGTTCGAGTTCCCCCTCGGCGGCCGCCGGGTCATCGCGGGATGGGATCTCGGCGTGAAGGGCATGAAGGTCGGCGGGCGCCGCAGGCTCGTCATCCCGCCGCACCTCGGCTACGGCAACCGCGGCGCCGGGGGCGCCATCAAGCCGGGCGAGACCCTCATCTTCGTGGTGGACCTCATCGGCGTGAGCTGACCGACGGCCGGGCATGACCGGCACGGCGCTCAGCCTCCGGTCATGCCCACTTCCGGTCCCCTTGGGCCCGTATTAATAGGCCACCGAAAAGGCGACAATCGTTTTTGGTGATAACCGGCTCAATTATCGCGCCTTTCCCCCTCTCCAACCGAGGAGGACGTTGAGCAAATGCGACATATCCGCACCATCATCCGGCCCCTGATCGGGGTCACCGTTGTGGCCGGGGGCATGGTCACCCTCATGCCCGCGGCGTGGGCTACAAGCATCCCTGTGGCTTGCAGCGAGAATGCTCTCGTCGCCGCAGTGAACCTGGCGAACTCGACTTCGGCCAAGGACACTCTCGTCCTGGCGTCGGGCTGTACGTATCGCATGACCTCCAGCCACGGCGGCCTGACAAACGCGCTGCCGGCCATCACGACCCCGATCGAGATGATCGGCCCTGCGACGATCACGCGGGCCTCGCTGCTGCCCTTCCGTATCGCCGAGGTGAGCTCTACCGGCGACCTGACCCTCACCACGGCGGTCGCACTCACCAACGGCAGCGCCGTAGGTGACGGTGGCGCCATCCTGAACCGCGGCGCGGTGACCCTCACCGGAAGCAGCCTGAGTGGCAACAGCGCCACGTTCAACGGCGGGGGCCTGGCCAACGTCGATACAGCGTCCGGCACCGCGCCCGCCGCGACGTTCACCCGGAGCCTGGTGACCAACAACAGCGCACTGCTCAGCGGCGGCGGCATCTACAACGGCCTCAGAGGCACGTTGACGACCACCGGTGTCTCCGGCAGCCCGATGTTCATGACCGGTAACAGCTCGCTGGTCAGGGGTGGCGGTATCGCCGCGGTCAACTCCACCGCGACCACCCTCACCCAAACCGCCGTGACATCCAACTTCGCGACCCTGAACGCCGGAGGCGTCTACCGCGAGGGCGGCACCATGACGACCACGAACTCGCCGATCAGTGCCAACACGACGAACAACTGCGTCGGCAGCGCCCCGGCCGTACCCACCTGCACCGGGTAACAGCCGCCGGCTGGTTGCTGGATCCCCGGCAGGGCCTTGTGAACAACCGCAAGATCACACCGCGTAACCGCCGTGATCTTGCGGTTGTTTCGCGCGCCAGGCGGCTAACCGGTGTGGCGAAGCCGGTGCGGGTCTCTGCCAGGAGGTCTTTGGCGGGAGTCAGGCGTGAGCGGCGTCCGAGAGGTACGGCTCAGTCGCAGCAGGTGTCCGCTTCGCCGCGGGCGCCCGCGCTTTTGCCGAGGGTGTCGGCGTCGGCCTTGACGACGTAGACCTCCCAGGGCTCCTTGCCGGGGCCGTGGACCCAGACCTTGTCCTGGAGGGCGTAGCAGCAGGAGGTGTCGTTCTCCTCGAAGGCGGCCAGCCCGGCGTCCTTGAGCCGGGCGGTGGCGGCGGTGACCTCCTCCGTCGAGTCCACTTCGACGCCGAGGTGGTCCAGGCGGGTGTCCTCACCCTCCTCGCCCTCGAGGAGAACGAGCTTGAGCGGTGGGGTGGTGATGGCGAAGTTGGCGTAGCCCGCGCGGCGCTTGGCCGGCTCAGATGGCG
The DNA here is from genome assembly GCA_025964715.1 of Streptosporangiaceae bacterium. Classification (GTDB taxonomy): domain Bacteria; phylum Actinomycetota; class Actinomycetes; order Streptosporangiales; family Streptosporangiaceae; genus Actinomadura_C. The sequence goes on from JAOPYH010000081.1 coordinate 10,944, forward strand.
GCGATGTTCAAGGCGCTGTCGGACCCGCGGTGCGGCTGCGGCTGTTCTCCAAGGTCGCCTCGCACCCGGGCGGGGAGGCGTGCGTGTGCGACATCCAGGACGTGGGTGTCTCGCAGCCGACGGTCAGCTACCACCTGAAGAAGCTGCGTGAGGCCGGGCTGCTGGCCTCCGAGCGGCGTGGCACGTGGGTCTACTACCGGGTCGAGCCATCGGTGCCGGCCGCCATGGGCCAGATGCTCACCACGCGATGAACTTCCGCCGCCAGGCCAGTGAGACATAGACCAGAGCGACCAGCACCGGAACCTCGATAAGCGGGCCGACCACACCGGAGAGGGCCTGGCCGCTGGTGACGCCGAAGGTCGCGATGGCGACCGCGATCGCGAGCTCGAAGTTGTTGCCCGCCGCCGTGAACGCCAGGGTGGCCGTGCGGTCGTAGGCCAGGCCGATGGCCTTGCCGAGGGCGAAGGTGCCGAACCACATGATCGCGAAGTAGGCCAGCAGCGGAAGCGCGATGCGGGCCACGTCGCCGGGCTTGGAGGTGATCGTCTTCCCCTGCAGGGCGAACAGGATCACGATCGTGAACAGCAGCCCGTACAACGCCCACGGACCGATCTTCGGCAGGAACTTCTCCTCATAGCGTTCGCGGCCCAGCTTCTTCTCGCCCAGACGGCGGGTGAGGAACCCGGCCAGCAGCGGGATGCCGAGGAAGATGACGACGTTCAGCGCGATCTTCCACATCGAGATGTCCAGGTGCTGTCCGCTGCCCAGGCCCAGCCAGCCCGGGAGCAGGTCGAGGTAGAACCAGCCGAGCAGGCCGAACGCCAGGACCTGGAAGATCGAGTTCAGGGCCACCAGGACGGCGGCGGCTTCTCGGTCGCCGCAGGCCAGGTCGTTCCAGATGATGACCATGGCGATGCAGCGGGCGAGGCCGACGATGATCAGGCCGGTGCGGTACTCCGGCAGGTCGCCAAGAAAGATCCAGGCGAGGGCGAACATCACGGCCGGGCCGATCAGCCAGTTGATCAGCAGCGAGGACACCATGAGCTTTTTGTCCCCGGTGACCGCGTCGAGCTTGTCGTAGCGGACCTTGGCCAGCACGGGATACATCATGATGAGCAGGCCGAGAGCGATGGGCAGAGAGATCCCGCCGATCTCCACTTTGCTGAGGACGTCATTGAGGCCCGGGATCAGGCGGCCAAGGCCGAGCCCGAGGGCCATGGCGACGAGAATCCACATCGCGAGGAACCGGTCCAGGGTGGAGAGCTTCGCGACGACCGATGTGCCGGCCGTGGTCGGCGCTGGTTCGGTGCGGGTCACAGGCAGGGCCTCTTCTTTTCGGCGGTGGCGCGGGCGGTTTCGGCCAGGTCGGCGAGCTGGCCGGCGAGCGATGCCAGGACGTCGGGACGCAGCTTGTAATAGGTGAAGCGTCCGCACGGTTCGGTCTCCACCACCCCGGCCTCGCGCAGGACCCGCAGATGGTTGGACAGGTTCGTCTGCCGGGCGCC
>JAOPYH010000339.1 GCA_025964715.1 Streptosporangiaceae bacterium
CGCGGGTTCGATTGCCCTCGCCCGCTGCAACATCGAAGGCCCAGGTCACCACGAATCGGGCGACCTGGGCCTTTGACGCCGTTGCCGACTTCGGCCCCTAGCCGCCTGCCATGGCGCCCACGATCAGAAAGGGCTCGTGTCCCCCCGCCACCGCGTCGGGCAGCAGAGCGTCCGGTGGTTCGTGGGACAAATCCTGCTCGCAGGCGAAGAACCGCACGAACGCGCGGCGCCGTTGGGTGACCTGGTCACGGATCGTCCCGCGCAGCATCGGATAGCGGGCCTCGAGTGCGTCGAGCACCAGGTGCTGCGTGGCCGGACCCTCGACGTGGAGCTCTACCTCGCCGTCGACGTGCGCGAGCGTCCGTAGATGCGCCGGCAGCACGACTCGGATCACGGGAGCGTCTGCACTTCCACGGACAGCACGGGGGGAAGATCCCGGACGATGGGCGCCCAGTTGTCTCCGGCGTCGGCGGATGCGTACACCTGCCCGCCGGTGGTGCCGAAGTAGATGCCGCAGGCGTCGAGGGAGTCGACGGCCATGGCGTCGCGCAGCACATTGACGTAGCAATGGCTTTGCGGGAGACCTTTGGTGAGCGGCTCCCACTCGTTTCCGCCCGTCCGGCTGCGGTAGACACGGAGCTTTCCGTCCAGCGGATAGTGCTGTGAGTCGCTCTTGATCGGGACGACATAGATCGTCTCCGGCTCGTGCGGGTGAACGTCGATCGGGAAACCGAAGTCGGTCGGCAGGTTACCGCTGATCTCGCGCCAGGATTCGCCGGCGTCATCGCTGCGCATGACGTCCCAGTGCTTTTGCATGAAGAGCACGTCCGGACGGGACGGGTGCATCGCGATGCGGTGGACGCAGTGACCGACCTCGGCCTCCGGATCGGGAATGCCTCCCGAATTGAGGCCACGGTTCATCGGCCGCCAAGTCTTGCCGGCGTCGTCGGTCCGGAACACGCCCGCGGCGGAAATGGCCACGAAGATTCGCGAGGGGTCGATGGGGTCCAGAACGATCGTGTGCAGGCACATCCCGCCGGCGCCCGGCTGCCAGGACGGCCCGGTGTCATGACCGCGCAGCCCGGGCAGCTCCTGCCACTCCTGCCCCCCGTCGACCGAACGGAACAGCGCGGCGTCCTCCACCCCGGCATAGACCGTGTTGGGGTCGTTCAGTGATGGTTCGAGGTGCCAGACCCGCTTGAACTCCCAGGGACGGAGCGTGCCGTCGTACCACTGATGAGTCCCCGGAACGCCGTCGTAGGTGAACTCGTTGCCCACCGGCTCCCAGGTCTTGCCGCCATCATCGGAGCGCTGGATGAGCTGCCCGAACCAGCCATTGGACTGCGACGCGTACAGCCGATTCTGGTCGGCCGGCGATCCCTTGACGTGGTAGATCTCCCACCCCTCGAAATGCGGCCCGCTGATGTCCCACCGCTCGCGCTTCGCGTCCGCTGTCAGGATGAACGCGCCCTTACGTGTGCCGACCAGTACCCGTACCCCACTCATCCGTGCTCCTTTCCGAGCTGCCCATCGGCCCCGACGATCTTTCCGCTTCGGCTTTCACCCGGACCGTACCTTCGGCCACTGACAGAAACCCTGGCTTCGGGTCATCGAGCTCGGTAACGGGCCCTTATTGAATTACGGCCAATAAGGGACAATGCAGGCGCTTTGCCGAACATGCGACGAGGCCCGCACCGGGACTTCCCGGCACGGGCCTCGCCGTCGGCTCAGAGCAGGCCTGGGACGCGGAGCCCGACGACCACGGGGTCGTGGTCGGAGGAACGGTAGGCGTCCGGGCTGTACAGGGTCGGCGGGTTGTATTCGGTGTTGTAGTCCAGGATCAGCGGCTCGTCGCTGTTGATGTGCCAGATCGAGGCGCCGGAGACGAGGTGCGACAGGTGCCTGCCGGCCAGGACGTGGTCGAGTTCGCCGGCCTGCCCGTCGAAGACATAGCTGTAGCGCCGTGGCAAGGGGACGAACCTTTCGGTCTGGCCGACCAGCCCGCCGTCCTCGAGGACACGGATCGGCTCCTCGTTGGTGTAGGAGTTCAGGTCGCCCAGCACGACCGGGTTGACCACCGTCTTCGCCAGTTTGACGACGGCGGCGGCCTGCGTGCTCCGGCGGGCGTTCCAGCACCCCTGCCCGTCGCCCTGGTCGGCATCAGCGCCGGTCGCGTCACCACAGCCCTTGGACTTGAAGTGGTTGACGATCACGGTGAACGGCTCGCTCACGGGTCCCCGCATGAACGTCTGCGCGAGCGGCGGGCGCTCGAAGACCGGTTCCGCCGAGGACTTCGCCGCTCCGATGGGCCGCACCTTCTTGGCCTTGTAGATCATGGCGACGTGGATGGCGTCGGTCCCGGGGTTCGGGTGGCCTACCCAGGCGTACGTACCGGCGCCGGTCTTGGCGTTCAGGGCCGCCACCAGTTCCCCGATGGCCGCGTCGCCGTTGTTCTCCACCTCCATGAGCCCGACCACGTCGGCGTCGAGCCCCGACAGCGCGGAGACCAGCTTGGCGAGCTGCCGGTCGCGCTCCTGCGCGGTGCTCGCGCCGCGGCTGCCCAGGGTGGTGAACCAGTTGAGCGTGTTGAAGCTCGCGACCCGGACGTTGCCTCCCACGGGATCGGGCGCGGCCGGCCGCGGGTTGGCGCGGGTGAACGTCACCGGCAGGGTCGGCTGCAGCCGGTAGGTGTTGAAACCGTAGTGCAGCACCCCGGTCAGGCCGGAGACGGTGTCGCCCAGCCTGAGCGCCTGAGGTGAGGTGTACGGGACATCAGCCGGGTTCTGCCTGTTGGACCCATCGTCGATCAGCAGGCGGCGCTGGTCGTTCGCCGCCTGGGTGGAGCCGTGGCCGTCGGTCGGCTGGAACAGCCGCCCCTGCGAGGACACCGTGACCTCGCCATAACGCCCGAGCTGGTAGTGCTCGGTGGCGGTGAGCCGCTCCGGGAACGTCAGGAGCATGTTCTCCTGCGGCTCGAACGTCACCCCGTCCGCGCGCGGCAGCTCATAGGACGTGGGTGTGATGGTCCCGGTGCCACAGACGTCCACCGCGCTGACCGGGGCCAGCTCGGTCAATCCGTTGTACTCCGCCGCCCTGCCGCTCACGAGGACGCGGTCGCCGGCGGCGACCTCCTTGGTGGAGAGGACGAACAGTCCCTCGGAGGTCGCCGGGTCCGCGTCGGGCTGCGGATCCTGGATGAAGAAGCCACCGAGCTGGTCGGTGCGCTGGAAGTCACCGGTGACGACGCCCTCGACCCGTACGGTCTGGCCGGCCAGTGGCGAGGCGGACCCGGGTCCCTGCACCTGTGCGATCCGGTGGGTGACCGGGATGTCACATGGCTGGCTGGTGGCGCCCGGGTCGGCCGAAGCCGGAGGGGCGCTGAGAGTGAGAAGAAGACCCGCGGCCAGGCCGGCGGCGGGGATGGCTGCTCTACGGCGCATGGGCCGAAGCGTAAGGCCGGCGATCAACGCCGGCCCGCCATTGTCCGAATAGCGGCTTTACTGAGACTTATCGCTAACACTTGGGCATAGCGGGAACCTTCGCATCCGGTGGCCGGGGCGGCGGATCATCCGGCCTCTCCTGGTTCAGGTGCGCCAGATCAGGACGAGTGCGCAGTCGTCGTCGCGGGCCGCCGCCATCGTCTCGACGAGCTCCTTGGCGCCCTGGCGGAACCCCTGCGGGACCAGGCGCTCGGCCTCCCCCACCAGCCGGTCGATGCCGGCGTCGAGGTCCCGGCCGGGTGTCTCGACCAGCCCGTCGGTGTAGAGCATCAGGGCGTCGCCCGGCCGCAGAAGGCCGCTCTCCGGCTCGCACCGCAGGTCGGGAACGACGCCGAGCACGACGCCCTTCGCCGCACTGACCTGCCAGGTGCCGCTCCGTGCGTCGAACTGCACCGCCGGGGGGTGACCGGCGGATTCGACGACGTATTCGCCCGTGGCGAGGTCGACTACGACGTGCACCGCGGTGACGAAACCCTCGTCCCAGCGCTGCCGCTGAAGGTAGACGTTGCAAGCAGGAAGGAACCGGTCGGATTGCACCGATCCGAGCAACCCGCCGAACGCTCCAGAGAGCATCAGCGCGCGGGTGCCGGCGTCGACGCCCTTGCCGGAGACGTCGACCAGCGCAACCTCGAGGGTCTTGCCGTCGCACGCGGAGACCACGAAGTCACCGCCGAACGAGGACCCGCCCGCCTGGAGCAGCACGACCTTTGAGTCCCACCCGGGCGGCAGTTCGGGCATCTCGCCGTGTCTGCGGAGCCGGTCGCGCAGCTCGAGGAGCATGTATTCGCCGCGCAGGCCCTGGACGCCGATCTGCTCGCGGGTCCGGGCCAGCGTGAACGCGAGCACCGCCGTGACCAGCACGGTGACCACCACCCCGGGACCCACCCGGGGCCAGCCGACCACCCACCCGTCGTAGACCAGGACGACGGCGACCACGCCGAGGAGAATCCTGAGGCTGCGGACCCGGAGCAGCAGTCCGCCCGCGAGCACGGTCAGCACGATGGCGCTGGAGGGGAACCACGTCTGTGACACCGGAGCCATCACGCCGATGGCCAGGGCGGCCAGGGCGAGCGCCACGAACATGTTGCGCTCGCGGGTCAGCTTCCCTCGCCTGAGCCACTGGTAGAGCCGCACGAGGAGGGGCACGCGCCGCAGGTGGGCGCGCAGTCCCGGCGGGAGTAGGTGGACCAGGCGTTGGAGCATCCCAAGAACTGTATCGAGCATCGGCCCGGCATGGCTGCGATCCACGGCACCCTTTACCGTTTGTCATGAATAAATCACCTTACGTAGGTGACTGGCCCCGTCGAGCGCGCCGACCTTGATCGACCTGCCCCGTCCGCCCCCTCTTCAATCGCTTCCGGCCATGGGCGATGATCCGCACACGCATGATCACCGGGTAAAGGGGAATTCAAGAAGCGGAGGTCGGCGATGAATCAGGCTGGAATGCGGGTGACCCTCGACGCGGCGATGCGGGCGCGGGACGTGTCGCGCTCCACCGGGCAAGGCGGCGACCCGCCCACGCCCCCGGCGCCGCGCAAGCCCGCCAAGGGCGAACGACGCCGGCTGGGCAAGCGGCAGGCCAGGCAGCGGGACGGTTCGACCGGCTGAGGCCGCGTGGCCCACGCCGCCGTTGGACGGGAGCAGGCCGTCAGGACAGCGGCGGGAGCTCGCGGGTCTCCTCGTAGCGGCTCAGCATGGCGATGCGCCGGACGTGGCGCTCCTCGCCCGAGAAGGGCGTGGTCAGGAACAGCTCGACGAACCTGGTCGCGGTGTCCAGGTCGTGCATGCGCGCCCCGATGCTGATCACATTGGCGTCGTTGTGCTCACGCGCGAGCTTGGCCGTCTCCTCGCTCCAGGCGAGTGCGGCCCGTACACCCTTGACCTTGTTGGCGGCGATGGCCTCGCCATTGCCCGAACCGCCCACGACGATGCCGAATGAGCCCACCTCACCGGCGGTGCGCTCGGCCGCCCGGAGGACGAAGGGCGGGTAGTCGTCGGCCGGGTCGTATTCCGCCGGGCCACAGTCCACCGGCTCGTGACCGTTGTCGGCCAACCAGCCGATGAGGTGCTGTTTGAGCTCGTAACCGGCATGGTCGGACCCTAGGAACACGCGCATGGCGGTAAGTCTGACAGGTCCCGTGAGCCGGCTGATGAGCTGGGTGCCGCGGCCGCCCGGAGGCCGGGAGTCCGCGGCGCCGCGTAGCGGCTCACCCGGCCCGAGAGGTGGAGCGGGGTGAGCCGAACACCCGTGGCGATAGGCCTCAGCGGTGTAGACGGGATCCACCTGCGCCTCGAGATCGGCACCGACGGCCCGGTTGGCCCAGCTGCGGGCGTTCTTGACGTGGAACTCCACGGCCTGACGGTGGAACCTGGCCCAGTCCTTCGGCCGCGCGTCCACCGCCTCCAGGAGGCGGACGAGCGCCGCCTGGTCGAGGTCCTCCAGCGCGGCGTCTCCACGGCCCTGCTCCAGCGCGCGCACGGCGGCGGAGTGCTCCATCCAGGTCAGCAGGTCGCCGCCGACGTGCCGGCTGAGGTAGGCGACGTCGTCCTCACCGTGCACCTTGTTGCCGACGACGGTGATGGCGACGTCGTAGTCCGCGGCGTACTCGACGTACTGACGGTAGACGCCAACGCCCTTCCAGGTGGGCTCGGCCACCAGAACCAGCAGATCGAACCGGGTGAAGAGACCCGAGGCGAACGTGTCGGCGCCGGCCGTCATGTCGACGACGACGTATTCACCGGGACGGTCCACCAGGTGGTTGAGATAGAGCTCCACCGCACCGGTCTTGGAGTGATAGCACGACACGCCCAGGTCGTCCTCGGTGAACGGCCCGGTCGCCATCAGGGTGATGTTGCCCCGCGCCGCGCCGGCGCCCACCTGTACCTCGGTGCCGAGCTTGGTGTGGAAGGGGTCGTCGCCGTTGACCCGCAGGAGCCGGGAGCCGCGGCCGGGAGGCGTGGTCTTGACCATGGTCTCGGCGGAGGCGATGCGCGGGTTGTCGCCGCGCAGATAGTCCTTGAGCTCCGTGAGATGGTCGCCCATCGCCGGCACCGCCGCGACCTGGTCTTCGTCCAGGCCCAGCGCGGTAGCGAGATGCTGGTTGATGTCGGCGTCGATGGCCACGACCTGATGCCCACGCACCGCGAGGTGCCGTACGAACAGTGATGACAGGGTGGTCTTGCCGCTGCCGCCCTTGCCGACGAACGCTACCTTCACCGAGCCCCTCCGATCGAATATGAAAACCATGTTCGTTCTGTTGGGACGAGTCTCCCCCACGATGAAGATCGAATCAAGCGGTTCGGGGCTCAGCGAGTCGCGGAGGCCGGGTTGAACCCGAAGGGGAGTTCGAGCCGGTGGGCCCGCAACAGCTCGTCGTCGCCGAGGATGTCGAGCGTCGGCCCGTCGGCGGCCACGACGCCACCGGACATGATCAGGGCACGCGGGCACAGCTCGGCGGCATAGGGCAGGTCGTGCGTGACCATGAGCACGGTCACGTCCAGGGAGAGCAGGACCTCGGCCAGCTCACGCCGGCTGGCCGGGTCGAGGTTGGAGGACGGCTCGTCCAGGACCAGGATCTCCGGCTCCATGGCCAGCACGGTCGCGACCGCGACCCTGCGCCGCTGGCCGAAGCTCAGGTGCTGCGGCGGCCGGTCGGCCACCTCGAGCATGCCGACGCGGGTCAGGGCGAGCTCCACCCGCCGGTTCAGTTCGGCGCCGCGGACCCCGAGGTTGGCCGGGCCGAAGGCGACGTCCTCCCGGACGGTGGGCATGAACAGCTGGTCGTCGGGGTCCTGGAAGACGATGCCCACCCGCCGCCGGATCTCCCTGAGCACCTTCCTGTCCGTGGCGTCCACGGCCAGGCCGCCGACCCGTACGGCACCGAGGCCGCCGTGCAGGAGTCCGTTCAGATGCAGCACCAGAGTCGTCTTGCCGGCCCCGTTCGGGCCCAGCAGGGCCACCCGCTCGCCGCGGCCGACGGTGAAATCCACGCCGTACAGGGCCTGGGTGCCGTCGGGATAGGCGTACGCGAGGCCGCGTACCTCTAGAGAAGGGTCCACTGGACCATCCAAGCAGCAGCCGCCACCAGGGCCGCGGCACCCGGCACGGCCGCGGCCATCGCCCACTGGCCCCCGGAGGCGACGACATCCCGGAGCACCGGCATACGCCCCTCGTAGCCCCGGCTGACCATCGCGAGATAGACCCGTTCCCCCCGCTCGTACGAACGCAGGAAGAGCGAGGCCAGCGAGCGGGCCAGCACCGGGATGTGCCGGATGTCCCTGGCCTCGAAGCCGCGGGCGGCCCGGGCGAGCTTCATGCGGCGCAGCTCCTCGAGGACGACGTCGGCATAGCGCAGCATGAACGTCGCGATCTGGGTGAGGAGCGAGGGCAGCCGGAGCCGCTCGATGCCGAGCAGCAGCTCCCGCGGCTCCGTGGTCGCGGCGAGAAGGATCGAGGAGATCACCCCGATGGTCCCTTTGACAAGGATGTTCCAGCCGCCCCACAGGCCGCCGACGCTGAGCCCGACCCCGGCGACGGTGATGCGCTCCCCGTGCGCCACGAAGGGCATCAGCACCGCGAAGCTGACGAAGGGCAACTCGATGACCATGCGGCGCGCGATCACCCCGGCCGGCACCCGGGCCGCCCGGGCCAAGCCGGCCAGCAGCAGGACGTAGAGCCCGAAGGCCCAGATCTGCTCACGAGGCGTGGACACCACCACGAGCACGAAGGCCACCGTCGCCACCAGCTTGCACTGCGGGGGCAGGCGGTGCACCGGCGTATCGGCCGGCAGGTAGATCCGGTGCACGTGAGAGCCGCTCATCGATGTCCCGCGCCTCAGGAACCGCGGCGCCGGACGAGCCAGAACATCCCGCCGCCGATCACCAGAGTGACCCCGACGCCGAGGAGGCCTGCGAGGCCGCCGGACAGCCGCCGGTCCTGCACACCCTTTACGCCGTAGGCCCCCAGCGGCGAGTCCGGGCGCGGCCGGTTCACCTGCTTGGCGTTGATGCCCTTGTCCGCGGCGACCTTCTGCAGGCCGTCGGGCTGGCTGCTGGCGTAGAAGCTCACGATGCCGGCAAGGATCACGGCGACCAGCAGCCCGGCCATCAGGAAGCGTCTCGTGCTCATGGCCCTCCTCCCTTCAGGCCCGCACGCCGGACGGCTCCGCGGGGGCCTTCCGGAGTTCGAGCCGGCGGATCTGGTCACGCGCGCCATGGACGAGATCCGGCCGGGTCGCGAGCACGCTCGAGACGGTCACCATCGTGATGAGCGCCTCGCCCAGTCCGATGAGGACGTGCACACCGACCATCGCGCCTGCCACGGCCGCGAGCGGGACGTCCGTGGTGCCGCCGATGGCATAGATACCGGTGAACGCCAGCGCGGAGACGGGGACCGACACCAGCGCCGCGACGAAGGAGGCACCGGACACGGCGGCCCGGCTCCTGGGCAGCACCCTGACGAGCAGGCGGAACAGGCCGTATCCCACGAGCACCGTGACGAGGGCCATGTCCACGATGTTGACTCCCAGCGCGGTGAGCCCGCCGTCGGCGAACAACAGTCCCTGCACCAGCAGCACCACCGAGACGCAGAGCACCCCGGTGTAGGGGCCCACGAGGATGGCGGCGAGCGTGCCCCCCAGCAGGTGACCGCTCGTACCGGCGGCCACGGGGAAGTTGAGCATCTGCGCGGCGAACACGAAGGCGGCGGTCAGGCCGGCCAGCGGGGCGGTGCGGTCGTCGAGCTCCCTGCGGGCGCCCCGCAGGCATACGGCCACACCAGTGGCGGCGACGACTCCCGCAGCGAGGGACACCGGAGCGTCGATCAACCCGTCGGGTACGTGCATGCCGCCTCCTGATCATCACCGTTGCCCCTGGTAGACCAGTTTGATGGCACGGCCCGCTAGTTGCAAGTCAGTTGCAACTAGCAGGCCGTGGCGACAGTGCGTGCCGGAGCTCAGGTGAAGATCGGGTCGCGGGTGCGGCTGCGCTTCAGTTCGAAGAAGCCGTCGGTACCGGCGACGAGCCGGACACCGTCCCACAGCTTCGCGGCCGCCTCGCCGCGCGGGATCGGAGACACGACCGGGCCGAAGAACGCGGTGCCCTCGACATCGATGACCGGCGTGCCGACCTCATAGCCGACGCGGTCCATCCCGTTGTGGTGCGAGGCGCGCAGCGCTTCGTCGTACTCGGCGCTGTCCGCCGCGTCGGCCAGCGCCACGTCCAGACCGGCCGCCCGCAGGGCCTCCTCGATCGTCGCCCGGTCCCTCGGCTTGCCCTCATCGTGGAAGCGGGTGCCCAGCTCGGTGTAGAGCCGGTCCAGCACGTCCGCGCCGTACTTCTGCTCGGCGGCGATGCACACGCGCACCGGCCCCCAGGCCTCCTTCATCACGGCGCGGTACTTCTCCGGAAGGTCCTTGTCCTCGTTCAGCACGGACAGGCTCATCACGTGCCAGCGCGGCTCGATCTCGCGCAGGGCCGCCACCTCGTGGATCCAGCGCGAGCTGATCCACGCCCACGGGCAGAGCGGGTCGAACCAGAAATCCACCGGCGTACGTTCGGACACGGAAGCCTCCACGGAGTCGAAGAAAGTTCAACTACCGGGAACGGGGGAAAGCGGTGCCGCATTCCCCCGATCGTCTCGCCCGCACCCCATGTCCCGACGCTTCCATGGGCCTGTGGGGGACGCCCCGGCAAGCCACCGGACATGGGAGGATGCCGGGAGACGAGGGCCCCGCGAAGACGGTGACCTACCGCGGCGGCCGCCCACGAGATCGAGGAGGAGGCGCACGTGGCAGGCAACCTCACGCGCGACGAGGCACAGGAACGCGCCCGGCTGCTGGCCGTCGAGTCGTACTCGGTGGAGCTGGACCTGACCACGGGCGACGAGCGGTTCGGATCGACGACCGTCGCGCGGTTCACGTGCGCGGAGCCCGGCGCGTCCACGTTCGTCGACCTGCACGGCGCCGTCGTACGCGAAGTGAGGCTCAACGGCCGCGCGCTCGACCCGGCGACCTATGACGAGGCCAAGGGCCGGATCCCGGTGCCCGGCCTCGCGGCCGACAACGAGCTGACGGTCGTCGCCGACTGCGCTTACTCGCGATCCGGCGAAGGCCTCCACCGGTTCGTCGATCCGGTGGACCAGAGCGCCTATCTCTACACGCAGTTCGAGACCGCCGACGCACACCGGATGTACACCTGCTTCGACCAGCCGGACCTCAAGGCGACGTTCGAGCTCACCGTGACCGCCCCCGAGGGCTGGGAGGTCGTCTCCAACTCGGTGCCGTTCGAGGAGCGTCCGGACGGCGCGCCGGCGGGTGCGACCCGGCTGCGCTTCGCGCCCACGCCGCGAATGTCCACCTACATCACCGCCCTCGTGGCCGGTCCCTACCACGTCGTACGCGACGAGCACGACGGCATCCCGCTCGGCGTCTACTGCCGCGCCTCGCTGGCCGAGCACCTGGACGCGGACGCGATCCTCGACGTCACCAGGAAGGGCTTCGACTTCTTCCGGCGGGTGTTCGACCAGCCCTACCCGTTCGGGAAGTACGACCAGCTGTTCGTCCCCGAGTTCAACGCCGGGGCCATGGAGAACGCGGGCTGTGTCACGTTCCTCGAGGACTACGTCTTCCGGTCCCGGGTGACCGACGCCTCCTACGAGCGCCGTGCGGAGACGATCCTGCACGAGATGGCGCACATGTGGTTCGGCGACCTGGTCACGATGCGCTGGTGGGACGACCTGTGGCTCTACGAGTCCTTCGCGACGTACATGAGCGTGCTGTGCCAGTCCGAGGCCACCCGGTGGACGGGCTCGTGGACCACCTTCGCCAACCTGGAGAAGGCCTGGGCCTACCGCCAGGACCAGCTGCCGTCGACCCACCCGATCTCCGCCGACATCCCCGACATCAGCGCCGTCGAGGCGAACTTCGACGGCATCACCTATGCCAAGGGCGCCAGCGTCCTGAAGCAGCTCGTGGCCTACGTCGGCCGGGACAACTTCCTCGAGGGCGTGCGGCGCTACTTCCAGCGGCACGCGTGGGGCAACACGGTCCTGACCGATCTGCTGGACGCGCTCGAGGAGACCTCCGGCCGCGACCTGACCTCCTGGTCCAAGGAGTGGCTGGAGACGGCCGGAGCGAACACGCTCCGCCCGTCCTACGAGGTCTCCCCCGACGGCACCTTCAGCTCCTTCGCCGTGCTGCAGGAGGCGCCGGCCGACCACCCGACGCTGCGCTCGCACCGCGTCGCCATCGGCCTCTATGACCGCACCGGCGAGGGCATCGTCCGCCGCAGGCGCGTGGAGCTCGACGTGGTCGGCGCCCGTACGGACGTCGACGAGCTGGTCGGCGAGCGGCGGCCTGACCTGGTGCTCGTCAACGACGACGACCTGACCTACGCCAAGATCAGGCTGGACGACCACTCCCTGGGCACGCTGGTCGAGGGCATCGGGGAGATCCGGGAGAGCCTGCCGCGCGCGCTGTGCTGGGCGGCGGCCTGGGACATGTGCCGCGACGCCGAGATGGCGACCCGCGACTACATCCACCTACTGGTCTCCGGCATCCGCGGCGTCACCGACATCTCGGTCGTTCAGACGCTGCTGCGGCAGGCCCGCACCGCGCTCCAGCAGTACGCCGACCCGGCGTGGCGGGAGACCGGCACGGCGCTCCTGGCCGACGCGCTCCACGACCTCACCCGGGAGGCCGAGGCCGGCTCGGACCTGCAGCTCTCCTACACCCAGGCCTTCGTGGGGATCGCCGGCTCGCAGGAGCACCTGGCGTTCGTGCGCGGACTGCTCGACGGCACGCATGTCCTCGAGGGCCTCAAGGTGGACACGGACCTGCGGTGGGCTCTGTTGCGCCGCCTGGTCGTCCAGGGTGCCGCGGGCGATGAGGACATCGCGGCGGAGCTGACGCGCGACCCCACCGCCGCGGGCGAGCGCAACGCGGCGGCCTGCCGTGCGGCGGTCCCGACCGCCGAGGCCAAGGCGGCGGCGTGGGAGCGGATCATCGGCGGCGACCTGCCCAACGCGGTGTTCCGGGCGACGCTCGGCGGCTTCGTCGAGGCCGACCACGTCACGCTGCTGGAGCCCTACGCCGACAGGTTCTTCGCCGAGGTGGGCCGGATCTGGCGGGAGTGGACCAGCGACATGTCCCACACCTTCGCCGAGGTGGCCTACCCCTTCCTGGTGATCTCGCCGGACACGGTCGCGCGGACGGAGGCCTACATCAACGACAACCGCCCGCCGGCCACGCTGGTCCGGCTGCTCTCCGAGGGGCGCGCCGGAGTCGAGCGCGCGCTGCGCGCGCGCGCCAAGGACGGCTCCGCCGCCTGACGCGGCAGAACACCCGCGCATGACCGCGAGATCACGCCGAAGGACATGGGTGTGATCTCGCGGTCGTGCGCGAGCGCGCCGAGCGCGCCGAGCGCTGCATTGTTCATGCGGAAGTTTTCCGCATACGTCTGATTCCGCAAACCCGGACTGTGCCAAAGTCGTCTAATGGAGACAGCACGGGACGTCCTGGTCGCGCTTGCCCGCCGGCACGCGTTCGGCGACGTTGCCGCGCTGGCGTCGGAGGGCCCTCCGGACGTCCAGGCGCTCTGCGCCTTCGGCCAGCGCGTCCTCGACCTCGATGCCGAGGACTTCGGTGTCCCGGAGGGTCCGGGGGTCTCCCGCCAGCTCCTCGCCCGGGCCCGCGCGAGCCGCATGCCGCAGACCCCGAGAGAGCAGCCGCGTGGCGCCCTCAGCACGCTTCGCCCGGCCTACGGACTGCTGCTCGAGGTCATCCGGGTGCGCTGGTACCGGCGCGAGATGGCGGCCCTGGTCGCCGCGGTGCACATCGCCGCCGAATACCTGCCGCTGCTCGCCTGGGAGCCGGTGCTCGGCCATGCCGGTGATCCCGCACTGCTCGCGGCGTCGGTCGCGGGCACGGGCAGCCGGTTCGGCTCGGCTCAGGAACAGGGGCCGCGCCATTGCGATCACACCCGGCCGGAGCGGTCCGCCGCCGGCCGGGCGCTGCGGGTCGCCGGTGAGCCGGCGACCGGGTGGCGGGCCTATCTCGACCGGCTGCACAGCCACACCGCCCAGGCGCTGGCCGTCTGCGCGGCCGAGTGCCGCACGCCCTGCACGGTCGTCACGCGCCTGGCGCCCAAGCAACGCTCACGCCTGAGCCATCGCTGCCGGCTGGCCCGGGAGTTCGCCGACAGCGCGCTCGTACGACTGCGGCACGCCGCCCCGGTCGGGCACGGCTTCGGGGTGCCGTCCCCGGAGGAGTTGCTCGAGGCGTGGGAGCGCACCCGGAGTTCGCTGGCACGCTACGGGCCGGGGCTGAGCGCCCCGGCCGGGAGCCACAGGAGCGGCGTGGATCTCTTCCCGCTGCCGGGGCTGCCGGAGCTGTTCTCCGAGATCGCCGCGGCTCCGATCACGCCGGACACCCTGCTGGACGACGTGGCCGTCCAGGTCGCCGATGCCCTCACGGGCACCCGCGCACGGCGTCCATGACCGGTTTGAGCGCGGCCAGCACGCCGGGGTCGCCGCGCAGATCCTCGATGAGCATCGGCCGGCCTTCGGCGTCACCGAGCGGCACCCGCCAGTTCGGGTATTCGTCCACCGTGCCGGGCTGGTTCTGGGTGCGCCGCTCCCCCACGGCGTCCGCGAGCGAGATCCCGATGAGCCGCGCCGGCGTACGCGCGAGGAACGCGTGCAGCGCGGCCACCACGTCGCCTTCACCGCCGGTGCCGTTCAGCAGGCCGAGCTCCGTCAGCACGCGGATCCACTCCGCGAGCCCGCGTTCGTGCTCGGCCAGCTCCTCCTGTACGGGCCGGGTGAGCAGGCCCAGCCTGTCCCTCAGCTCGATGTGGTCACCGCGCACGAATCCCGCTATCGGTGGCATGTCATGCGTGCCGACCGTGGCCAGGGACAGTTCCCGCCACCGTCCGGGCGGCAGCGGCGCACCCTCGCCGTCGCGCTCGAACCACAGCAGTGAGGTGCCGAACGCAGCACGCGCGGCGAGCTCCTCGCGGAAGCCGGGTTCGACGACGCCGAGGTCCTCACCCACCAGGACCGCACCGGCGGCCGCGGACTCCGAGCACAGGATGTCCAGGAGGGTCGAGCGGTCATAGCCGACGTAGGTGCCCTGGTCCGCGGAGGCCCCCTCGGGGATCCACCACAGGCGGGAGACCTGCATGGCGTGGTCGAGCCGCAGGCCGCCGGAGTGCCGGAGCGCATACCCCAGCATCTCGCGGTACGGTCCGTACTCCGCGGCGGCGAGCCGGACCGGATGCCACGGGGGCTGCCCCCAGTCCTGGCCACGCTGGTTGAACTCGTCCGGTGGGGCCCCGACCCGCATGCCCGAGGCGAACATCGACTGGTATGTCCAGGCGTCCGCACCGCCCGGATGCACCCCGACGGCCAGGTCGTGCACCACGCCGATCGGCATGCCGGCCTCACGGGCACTCCGCTGGGCCGTCGCGAGCTGGCCGTCGAGCTGCCACTGCGTCCAGGCGTGGAACCCGATCCGGCCGGCGAGCCGCCGCTCCGCGGCGGCCACGGCCGGGGACGACGGGTCCCGAAGCTCCGCCGGCCAGCGCCGCCAGTCGGCGCCGTGCTCCTCCGCCAGAGCGCTCCAGGTGGCGAAGCCGGTGAGTGCGGCACCCTCCCGCGCGCGGAAGGCCTCGAAAGCCTCCTGCCTGGCGGGCGTACGGGGAAGGCCGTACAGCAGCTCGAGCGCCCGGCTCTTGGCGCTCCACACCGCGTCCCGGTCCAACAGGGCGGCCGCGCGCTCCCCCTGCCGCAGCGGGGCGGCCGGCTCCCGCAGCGGGGCGGCAAGTGCCCGGATGCGCTCGCGGTCCGCCGGGGCCGCGGAGGCGAACTCCGGCACGTCCTCGACCCGCAGGTACAGCGGGCTGGTGAAGCGCCTGCTCATCGGAAAGTAGGGGGAGGGGCTGATCGGCGGCACCGGCTCGCCGGCATGGAGCGGGTTGATCAGCACGAAACCCGCGCCCAGGTCACCGCCGCTCCACCGCGCCAGCTCGGCCAGGTCGCGCAGGTCCCCGAGGCCCCACGATCCGCGGGACCGGACCGAGTAGAGCTGGGCCATCAGCCCCCAGGCGCGCGCGTCCGGGAGGCCGGCGCGGGATCGGGCCATGAGGAGCGCGGCGTTCTCCTCGCGGTCGCCACGCCTGGCGTGCAGCCGGTGCCAGCCGAGCGGGATCCGCGCCGGGACCTCGTGGTCGCGCTCCGTGCGATCACGGCCCAGTGCCGCATCGTGCCGCTCGACGGGCTCGCCGGCGGGAAGCTCGACGACGCCGCCCCCGTCGAGCTTCACCCACACCCGGTCGGCCGCGGGGAGCCGCAGCCGGTCCTGCGCCCCCGCCCGATGGACCACCACCGGCGGCAGCAGCCGGGTGCTCCACTCGTCACCGAGCCTTGTGAGCTCGGCCCGGACGGCACCCGGGGACGACGCGTCGACCCCGAGCGCCGCCAGGACGGCTGTGACCGTGTCCGCCGGCACCTTCACGTGCCGGCCGCGCCAGTCCGTGTAGTCCGTGCCGACCCGGTACTGCCGGGCCAGCCTGATCAGTTCTTCATCCACCGCCATGACCTTCACAGGACCACCATGCCCAGGTAAGGGCGGACAAACTGCAAGATCATCCAGGCAGTGCGGCTCAGGCCGTCCAGACCGGGGGCTTGCGGGAGATCCAGGGACGAGCCGCCTCGAGCTGAGCCGACAGCGAGATCAGCGTGCCCTCACCGCCGAGCCGTCCGGCGAGCATGATCCCGATCGGCAGACCGTCCTCGGTCCAGTGCAGCGGTACGTTCACGGCCGGCTGGCCGGAGATGTTGTAGATCGAGGTGAAGGGCGTGAACCGCTTCTGCCGCTCGAAGTTCTCCGCCGGGTCCGCATCGTGGAAGTAGCCGATGGGCACCGGTGGCTGGGCCAGCGTGGGATGCAGGATCGCGTCGTAGTCCGCCATCGCGGTGAACGCGCCGCGCAGGGCCCCCTGGAGCTGTGCGTGTGCGGTGAGCAGGGCCGGAGCCGTCACGCCGTTGCCCCGTTCGCGCAGCCACCGCGTGAGCGGCTGGAGCCGGTCCTCCCGCGTCGGGTCCACAGGTGTGAGGGTAGCCATCACCGCCCACAGCGTCTCGAAGAGCGGCACCAGGTCCGGGCCGAACGCGGGGGGCACGTCCACGATCTCATGACCGAGCTCGGCCAGCAGGGACGTCGCCTCCTCGTAGGCCGCGGCGCAGTCCGGATGCACCTCGGCGCCGGGCACGACGGGCTCCATCGTGCGGGCGATCCGCAGCCGCCCGGGCGCACGGTCCACGTAGGCCGAGAAGGACTCCCCGTCCGGCAGCGGCGGGGCCATGAAGAGGTCACCGGGCATCTGCGCGGTCATCGCGTCGAGCAGCACGGCCGCGTCCCGGACCGTACGCGCGATGGGCCCGTTGGTCGACAACCCGAACAGGTCCGGGACGATCGGACCCTGCGAGACCCGGCCGCGGGTCGGCTTGATCCCGAACAGTCCGCACACGCTGCTCGGGATGCGGATGGAGCCCCCGCCGTCACTGCCCTGCGCGACGGGCGCGAGCCCGGCGGACACGGCCGCGGCGGCACCGCCGCTCGAGCCGCCGGCCGACCGGCCGAGGTCCCATGGCGTACGGGCGGGTGGCGCGACCGAGTTCTCGGTGTAGCAGGGCAGCCCGAACTCCGGCGTATTAGTCTTCCCGATCATGATCGAGCCGGCGTCCCGCAGCAGTGTCACGACGTTGTCGTCGGCGAACCCGGTCAGATCGTCGAAGACGGTCGACCCGAAGGTCATCGGCACGCCCTGGACCATGTTCAGGTCCTTGATGGGCACCGGCACGCCGAGCAGCGGCGGCAGTGCCTCCGGGTCCGCGGCCTCGGCGACGACCCGCTCGGCCTTGCGGGCCTGCTCCCTCGCGAGCTCACCGGTCACGTTGACGTACGCGCCGACCTGTGAATTGACCCGTTCGATGCGGTCCAGGTAGTGCTCAACGATCTCAACGGGGGAAAGCTCACGATTACGCACGGCAGCGGCCTGTTGCACCGCGGTCAGGTCGTGGATTTCAGTCACAAACGGGAACAGTAGACGCCGCCGGGCCAGGGATCAAAAAGGAAGGACGGCGACCCGCCGACGAAGCGGGGGCAGAGAAGACGCGGGGGGACACGCCGAACGACGCCGTGGTGGATGGAACTACCCAGTGGCGGCGCCAATGAATCACACACCGCGGGCGACAAAAGTATAAACCTGACAACACTAGCCGCCCATAGGCCCAGTGCTTACTCTGCGCACAGAGGATCATGCATCGTTGCCGGAAAGGAACACGGAGCGTTACAAATGTCGATTATGGGGCGGGGCGAGAAGGCCCAGAAAGCCCAGTCGGCACAGAGCCGGCCGGAGGAAGACGCGGCGGAGGTCAAGGCGCACAAGAGCCCGTTCACCCGGCCGCGCGAACAGACCTACGGCGAACTGATCAACAATCCGCAGGTCCGGCGATGGGCGCAGCGTCTCGCGGTCGCCCTGGCCGTCGGCGCGATCCTGACACTGATCGTCGACCTCCAGGTCGGCTTCACCTTCGCCGTCATCATCGTGATCGCCGACTCGGTCCGCAGGGCCCGGATGAACTCGAGCGTCGACGCGTGGCGCAAGTCCTCGGCGGCGGAGCGCCGGACCGAGCGTCAGCTGCGCGGCCTGGAGAAGAGCGGCTGGCGGATCCTGCATGCCCGCGCCGTGCCGCGTGACGACGAGGGGGCCAGCGACGGGAAGATCGACCACCTGGTCATCGGCCCGAGCGGGGTCTACGCCATCGACTCCGAGAAGTGGGACAAACGCCTGCCGGTGCGGACCCTTTCGCACCGCAAGCTGTTCCACGGCCCGTTCAACAAGAAGGAGCGGCTCGACGAGGCGTGCTGGGAGGCGGGACAGGCCAGCAGGCTGCTGAGCGCCGAGGTCGGCTTCGAGGTGCCCGTGCAGCCGTCGGTCGCGATCTATGGCCCGACCATCCCCTGGAAGGTCATGACGGTACGGGACGTCGACGTGTATTCGGGCGGCCGGGCCAGGTCCTACCTGCGGCGCCGACCGAAGATCTTGACCGAGACCGACGTCCAGCGCATCGCGCGTGCCGCCGAGCGGAGCCTGCCACCGGTCTACACCAAGGACTGAGCGACGAGGAGCCGGCGGGCCCTCGATCACGTCCAGGCAATGGGACTGCCGTCTCATCATGGCCGTGCGGGCCGTACGATCGGGGACACAGCATTCAGTCTGGAGACTCCCATGCCACCGCTCAGGTCACGTACGGTCACGCACGGCAGGAACATGGCAGGCGCCCGAGCCCTCATGAGGGCCACCGGGGTCGCGCGCGAGGATTTCGGTAAACCGATCATCGCGGTGGCCAACAGCTTCACCGAGTTCGTGCCCGGACACGTACATCTGCGCGAGGTCGGCCAGGTCGTCGCCGCGGCGGTCAAGCAGGCCGGCGGCGTGCCCCGGGAATTCAACACGATCGCTGTCGACGACGGCATCGCGATGGGCCACGGCGGCATGCTCTACTCGCTGCCCTCG
>JAOPYH010000361.1 GCA_025964715.1 Streptosporangiaceae bacterium
GAGGCCGTCACTCCCGAGGAGCTCGAGCGCGTGCTCGCACTTCGTCATCCCTGGGAGCCGCCCACCCGTGCGTACATCCCTATGTCGCAGGCGGCCCCCATGCCGCACCGGAGCGTGGAGCGCACTATCGCAAAAGAGCGGCACGGGATCAGGAAGCTGCTGCGGCGTCCCATGGGGTCATGGTCGCCGGCTTAGCACCGGCGGGACCGGCGCCAGAGTGGCGTGAGGGGCGCGCCGGATAGACTTGGAGTTCCCTGGTTCACGCGGCGTCCCCAGGAAGTATCCGATGCCCTACTCCAGTGGCGAAGGCAAGGAGTGGCTCCTGGGCCGGCTCACCGCCGCGGCCCCGGAGACCGTCCTGGACATCGGTGCGGGATCGGGCACCTACGCCAGGCTGCTGCGCCCGCGCGTTCCCGGCTGCCGCTTCATCGCGATCGAGGTGTACGAGCCGTACGTCGAGCGCTTCGGTCTGGCGGCGTTGTACGACCAGGTGATCGTCGGGGATGTGCGCCACGTCGAGTTGCCGAGCTGCGACGTCGCCATCCTGGGTGATGTGCTGGAGCACCTGCCGCACCCTGACGCCGTGGCCGTGTGGGACAAGGTGCGCAGAGCCGCCGGGACGACGCTGTTGTCCCTGCCGATCGTGAGGTATCGCCAGGGGACCTCCGAAGGCAACGCCCACGAGGCCCACCTGCACACCTGGGACCACGAGCAGGTGCTGGCCCTCGGGGGCATCGTCGCCTATGAGGTCGGCCGGCAGATCGGCGTGTACGAGGCCGGGCCGGCATGAAACCCCGGGCGGTCGTCCACAGCCTGTGCACAACCGTCAAGGCCTGGTTTCGCGTGAAACCAGGTCTTTCCGCCTCAGCTCCCGCCGCCGCCCTCGGCCACGGCCTCGTCCGCGGCCCGCATGCCGTACGCGTCGTAGCTCAGCTCACCGGTCAGCCACCGCGCGCGCAGGCCCTCCTCCTTGGCAAGCCGCGCCCGTACGGACCGGAGCGTGGTGTCGAGATCCGGCGCCCGTACGACCACCGCGCCGTCGTCGTCGAGCACGACCAGGTCGCCGGGCGCGATGGTGGCGCCGCCGATCGTGACCGGCACATCGATGGATCCCCGCGCGTCCTTGCTCGCGGCGCGGACCCTGCGCCAGCGCGTCCACACCGGCAGGCCCATCTCGCGCAGGTCCGGGACGTCCCGTACGGCCGCGTTGACCAGCACTCCGGCGACACCGCGCACCTTGGCCTGCGTGGCCAGGAGGTCGCCGAGCAGCGACACCGCGCGCGGCTCCGGCATGGTCAGCACGAGCACGTCACCCGGCCGCACGTGGGACATGACCTCGTGTACGGCGCGGTTGTCGTCTTGCCCGCACAGGGCGATCCGGGCGGGGCCGGCCACGCGGCTGCCCGGGAGGATCGGCTCGAGATCCACGTCGATGAGCCCGCTCTGCCCGGCCGCCTCATAGACGGTCGCCACTCCGGCCTGGGAGAGTTCGCTCGCGTGCTGTGTCACACTGCCTCCACAACGTCGGTGCGTCCGCTTGCTTGTTCGAACTGCAGTTCGACATATTAGGCGGATGCTTCACGTACGAATGCCCCTAGATCACCAAGGCATGCCGGCCGGCCGGCTGCACGGCGCCGTCCAGACCTGGCACATCCTCGAGGTCCGGGACCGGTGGAGTCATCCGGCTCCGGCCGCGGCCGGCCGAGGGCACGAGATCCAGCGGTGGCTGCTTCTGGTGGACGGTCCGCCGGTCTACGACGCCGGCGAGAGCTGGGTCCGCGAGGTGATCGTGTCCGCCTTCGCCGAGGACGGCACCTGGTGGATGGACGTGAGCTAGGGGCGCACCCCGGTCACAGCGGACGCACGGTGAGCCAGGAGTAGGCCCCGGCGTCGAAGGCGCACATGTGCCTGAGGGAGTTGCCCGGAGCCGTGAGCCAGGCGACGTAGCCGGCGTCGGCGTTGCTGCCGTTGACGTACCGCGCCACATGTCCGCCGGCTTGCAGCGCATACCAGGGGTCCACGACGAGGCAGCCGTTTCCCCACGTCGCGAGCTGTGCCGGATCACCGGCCGGGTCCCGGTTCACCACGGTGATCGCATGCCCCGTCGCCGTGCGCCCGCCCTCGAGCATGCCGTACCACTCGACGGGACATCCTCTCGGCAACGGCGAGTTCCTCGCGGCGAGGATCGCGATGGTGACACAGGCGAAGCCGTCGCAGTAGCCGTAGAAGGGCGCCCGCTCGCCCCGTCCGGCACCCCACCCGAGGTAGGCCTTGATCACCTGATCACGCGAGGGGGCCTGCTTGTCCAGCCCGAGAGCGAGCGACTTGACCTGTTTGTCGCTGGGGCTCGTTCGCAGGCTGTTGCCGTCGACAGGCATGATCATCGGCCGTATCGACGATCCGCCCGGTCCGGGACGCCCGATCTTGGTCACATTGATCGTCGGCGAGGGGTTGGCGATGAAGACCCCCTGCTCGGGCGCGTTGTCGAAGGGGGGCTGCGCCGGAGGTCGGGGGCTCAGCGGGGAACGCGCGATCCGGTCGGCTATGAGCTGGTCCATGGCCGGGGCCGGGCCGCCTGGCATGGGCTGTGCCACCGTGCACCCTCCGAGGAGTAAGGACCGCGACCTGAGCGGCAAGCGATCCGAATCCTTACGCTAAGACGCGAAGTCGCCCGCCGCCAGCGGATGGCAGGAGCCGGACAGCACGAAGCCCCCACCAGTGATCTGGTGGGGGCTTTGAGCTGGTGGGCCTAGGAGGACTTGAACCTCCGGCCTCATCCTTATCAGGGATGCGCTCTAACCGACTGAGCTATAGGCCCGGACTGTCCGCCGTGAGCGGAGCAACGAAAAAGGAGATTACCTCATCGCGTCGGGCAACGGAAATCGGATCCCCGCGCTGCTCAGCCAGGATACCGGGCGGAACTACTCAGCCTCCTTCAGCGTCACCTCGACGCCGCCCACGAGGTCGGCCGCCAGGTTGTAGATCATCGCTCCCACCGTGCACAGGGCGGTGATGAACAAGACGTTCAGGGCGCCCACGAGTGAGGTGTAGCCGAAGACCCTCGTGAACGAGAACCAGCTGGCGGCGTTGAGGCCCCCCTGGTTGGCGCCCTGTTCACGGGTGAGGTCGTTCACCGTCGAGCTGATGGCATCGAAGACCCCGAGAAGCGAGAGCACGATGTACAGCACACCGACCGCGACCAGCAGCACGATGAAAAAGACCAGCGACATGACGAAGCTGAACTTCATCACCGACCACGGCTCGAATCGCGACAGCTGCAGGTGCGCCCTGCGCGGTGACCTCGCGCCGGCCGACTCGCCCTTGGTCCCCTTGGCCATCGCCGCCTTGGCCAGGCCGGCCAGCCGTTCCCTCGGGCTCGCGCCTATCGAAGAGGTGGACGGGGAGGTCGTGGAGGACGACGAGGCACCCGCGCCACTGCCGTTCTCACTGAGGTCGTAGGACATGCCGGTCGACCCTGCGCGATCCACGGACACCGAACCTCCCGATTCCGCCGCCCGGCTGTGGCTTGCGTCGCCGGACGTCTCTTTGACCGCACTGTCCTCAGAAGAACTACCCGAAGTGGCCCACGTACCACTCGAATACGAATCCGTTTCCCGCGAGGAAGTGTCGCTCGAGGACGACGAGTCGCTGGAGTAGGACCAGTCGCTCGAGGACCATCTGTCACCCGAAGAGGACGTCGTGTCCGACGATGACGTGTCCGGGGAGTAGGTCCAGTCGCTCGAAGAGTAGGACGCGTCATCCGCGGAGGGCGTGCCGGTCGAGAACGACGTGTCGCTCGAGTAGGCCGTGTCCGTCGAACTGGAATACGACGAGTCGGCGGAAGAGGACGCCGTGGAATCCTCGTCCACAGCTCCCGCCGGAGCTGTGGACGAACTCGTTTCGCCGGCTGCGGAGTCCTCGACGTCCGGCCCGGCCGTGGCCTCCTCGGCGGCCGGCCCAGATGAGGACGGTGCCTGCGCACTCGGCGCCGACACGTCCTCGGCGGCGTCGCCGGGACCGGTGGTCTCGGCCTCGCTCAGTGGGACCCTGATCGTCGCCTCGTCCCGGGTGGCCTTCGCAGGGGGAGTACTCCGGGGCTTGCGGGTTCCCGTACGAGGACGTCCGGAAGCCGACTTGGACGTGCCATGACCTGCTCGGCCTTTACCGTTGCCGGGTGGGGCACTCACACACATCCTCCTGGGGGTATCGGCACGAAGGGCACCGCAGAGCGGGGTGAGTCACTCACCCTCGGTCCCGTCGGTCCCCTCGGCTGCATCCGAGTCCACTATCGACTCAGCGTTTATCGACTCGACGTTTGTGGCAATCGCTACGACGCTGTCACCTTCGGCAAGGTTCATGAGACGTACTCCCATGGTCTGTCGCCCCGATTGCTTGATCTCCGCGGCAGTGGTCCTGATGACGCCGCCGTTGGACGTCATGGCGAACACCTCGTCATCCGGACGGACCATGAGAGCCCCTACCAACCTGCCCCGGGTTTGCACGATCTTAGCGGTCAGAACGCCCTTACCCCCACGACCCTGAAGGGGATATTGGTCGACCGGAGTGCGCTTGGCATAGCCGCCCTCGGTTGCGACCAGCACGTCCTCCTCGCCGTCATGCATGACGTGCATGTCGAGGACTTCGTGGCCGTTGTCGAACCGCATGCCGATGACGCCGGTGGTCGCCCGGCCCATTGGCCGCAGCGACTCGTCGGACGCGTGGAACCGGATCGCCTGCGCACCGGTGCTGACCATGAGGAGATCGTCTTCGGGACGGACGAGCCGGGCCGCGATCACCTCGTCGTCCTCGGTCAGGTTGATCGCGATGATGCCGCCGGCGCGGGGCGAGTCGAAGTCCGACAGCGTCGTCTTCTTGACCCGGCCCTGCTTGGTGGCCAGGACGAGGTACGGCGCGACGTTGTAGTCCCGCAGGTCCAGCACCTCGGCGATGCGCTCGTCGGGCTGGAAGGCCAGCAGGTTGGCCACGTGCTGCCCGCGCGCGTCCCGGCTGCCGTCCGGCAGCTCGTAGGCCTTGGCCCGGTAGACCCGCCCCTTGTTGTTGAAGAAGAGGATCCAGTGGTGCGTGGTGGTCACGAAGAACTGGTCGACGATGTCGTCCTGCTTGAGCTGCGCCCCGCGCACGCCCTTGCCGCCGCGCCGCTGGGCCCGGTAGAGATCGGTCTTGGTGCGCTTGGCATAGCCGCCACGGGTGATCGTCACGACGACGTCCTCCTCGGCGATGAGGTCCTCATCGGTCACGTCGCCGTCGAAGGGGATGATGCGGGTGCGCCGGTCGTCCCCGTACTTGGCGACGATCTCGCCGAGTTCGTCGCCGACGATCTGGCGCTGCCGCTC
>JAOPYH010000362.1 GCA_025964715.1 Streptosporangiaceae bacterium
ATGGCTCGCGCTTGGCTGCTTGACCGGCTGGAAGAGGAACGACGCGCGCCCTGAGGCGACTCCGCCAGCGCAGAGACGTCGGTGTGCATCAGCTGGTGTCCGAGGGGGGACTTGAACTCCTTGAGCAGAAGTCGCGTAAGACTGCCTCACGCCCCCTGAGCTGCACGTTTGGGCAGGCGAAGCCTCGCCCGCTCTGCATCCAGATGCCTCCTGATACGCCCAACGGCGTTGAGCGCAGTATCACGACCGCTCATTCTGGACGTGTTCCGGATGACTGCACAGGATCTGCTACCGCCGGCCCGAGGGATGCTGACGTGAGCTCTGCTGTGTGGCGTCCTGGCGCTGCGGCTTCTTGGCACTCAGCTCCGTCGCCGCGCGGTTGATCTTCGTCAGGCCGCTGACCAGGTTTCTGCGCTCGGCGTCGGTCAGTCGCTCGACGAGGGCGTCTTCGAGCGTCTGGCGTTCCCGCTCGACGGCTGGTCGAAGGGCGCGTCCGGCTTCGGTGAGCCAGAGGCGGACGCGCCGGTTGTCCTGCTCGTCGGGGCGGCGGACGAGGAACCCGGCCTTGGCCAGGACGGTCGCGGTATTGGTCACCGCTGGCGTGCTCACGCCGACTGCGGTGGCGATCTCGCCCGGGGTGCGCCCGTCCTGGCGCCAGAGCTGGGCGAGGAGGTGGTCCTGACCGACGTGGAGTCCGTGCCGGCCCAGCGCGAGATCGGTCGCGGCCCGCACCACCTTGCTGGTCGCTCCGTACAGGTCCAGCAGTTCTGGCACGGGCTGCTCCTCTCCTTGACCGCCAGATCGTTAACGCGTTAACGTCGTTCGAACATTAACCCGTTAACGATTGGCGGCTGATGATACTGGTCACGGGCGCGACCGGGCACGTCGGACGAGAGCTGGTGAAGGAGCTGGTGCACCGGGAGCAGGAGGTGCGGATCGTGGTCCGCGATCTTGCTCGGGCCCGCGAGGTGCCCGACGGTGTCGAGCGGGTGGTCGCCGACTTCGCGGACACGGAAGCACTACGCGCGGCGTTCGAGGGCGCCGACCAGTTGTTCCTGCTCGTGCCGGGAATCGCACATGCTCCCGCGGTCAACGCGTTGGCCGCTGCGGTCAGTGCCGGGATCCGGCACGTCGTCTACCTCTCGAGCTATGCGGTCGCAGTCGACCCCATGCCGGCGATGGGCCGCTGGCACCACGAGCGGGAACAGCTCGTGCACGCCTCCGGGATCCCCGCAACGGTGCTGCGCCCCTGCGGATTCATGACCAACACGCTGGACTGGCTACCTACCCTGCGAGAGGGCGGTTACGTGCTCGACCCGGTGGGGCCGGGCAAGGCAGCCCTCATCGATCCCGCCGACATCGGGGCGGTCGCCGCCGTGGCGCTGACCGACGATGGACACGCCGGCGCCGGATACACCCTGACCGGAGACCAACCGCTCACCACCGCCGAACAGGCCGCCGTGCTCGCCGCTGCCGCCGGCATCCAGATCGAGGTCCGGGAAGTGCAGACCCCGGAGCAGGCCGTTCGGTTCCGCTACCCGGACGGCGCACCACCCGAACTCGCCGCGGCGCTGGTCGAAGGACTGCGACTGATGCGAGCCGACACGGAGGGCCTGCGCACGGACACCGTCCGACGCCTCCTCGGTCGCCCCCCGCGCTCGTTCACCGACTGGTGCCACGACCACGCCGAGGCGTTCCGGCCTGCGTGCTGAGCCTTCCCAGATCGCTGGCCGTGGGCGCTGGTCGAGGACACACGCCGTGTCCGGCCGGCGCCACGGCCGTGCGACCCGCCCGCCAACTCCAACGAGCCGTGCGACCCGCCCGCCAACTCCAGCGAGAGGTCTCGCCATGACCAACGAGTTCCACAGCCACTCGGCCCTGACCCCACCGGCAACCGAGTTCGGTCGCGCACCCGGGTCCGCGCCGCCCGGGGGCAGCCGGCCCGAACCGGACAACTTCCAGGTCGCGATCGAACGCAATCGGGTGTTCGCCGAAGCAGGCGGTCACGAGGGCGCGGTCATGTTCCCCCGACTTCGGCTGATGGTCATCACCTGCCTCGATCCGCGCGTGGATCCTGCGGCATTTCTCGGCCTGGGGCTGGGCGACGCGATGGTCGTGCGCAACGTCGGGGGTCGTGTCACCCCTGAGGTGATCAACGACGTGGCCTTCATCGGTCAGCTCGCCGAGAGCGCGGTGGCCGACGGCCCGCTGTTCGACGTCGCTGTGATCCACCACAACGAGTGCGGCGCCGGAGCACTCGCTGACGACGCCTTCCGCCGCCGCTACGCCCAGCGGATCGGCGTCGACGCATCGACCCAGCGTTCGCGAGCCGTGATCGACCCGGTCGCAACGGTCACTGCCGACGTCGAACTCCTGCGCAATGCCCGCTCCTCGTCTCCGCGCATCGCCGTGTCCGGGCACGTCTACGACGTGCGCACCGGCCTGGTGGACACCGTCAGTCCGGCCCGCCGCGGACCCGAGGCTCCGCATCGCCAGCCAGCTACCCCGGGCGGTTCCGGCCGCTAGATCTCGTCACTGCTGTTCAGGCACCGTCGGCAGCTGCGTCCGAGGCGGCTGAGGGGGTGCCTCCGATCGCGCCGAGCTGCTTCAGCTGGGTGAGGAGATCGACGACCGCCCACGTCTCGGCGATGCGGCCGTCGGCGAAGCGAACGATGATCATCTCGTCGTAGGTGACGCACCTGCCGGTGGGCGCGAGGTCCAGGTACTCGCCCCGGTGCGTTCCGGTGACCGTGTTCCGGGAGACGAGCCTGTCGTCCTCACCGAACAGGTCCTGGACCGCGACGTGCAGGTCGGGATAGGCCCGGAGCAGGGTCGTCCAGACCTCCTTGAGCGCCTGCGCACCGCTGGCCTCGACCGGCAGCGGGGTGCCGATGCGCACGTCCGGCTGGAAGACCTCGTCGATCGTGGTCGAGATGCGCGCCTCATCCCCGCTGTTGAGCGCGTCGTGGAGGCGCTCGAGCGTCGCCTTGTTGCGGGCCAGCTGTGCTGCTGACATCGGGCTGCTCCTGGGATGGCTGTGGGTCACGCCACCAGGACGGCCCTGATCTCGAGGTTGATCGCCACCTTGGTGCCGACGATGCCGCCACGGGTCCATCGGTCGATGCCGAAGTCGCTGCGGTCGACGAGTGCGCTCGCGGAGAAGCTGGCGTGCCGGCCACCCTCCGGATCAGCGGCGAAGCCGGCCGCGGCGACCGTGAGCGGCACTGCGCGGGTGACGCCGTGCAGGGTCAGCTCACCGTCGATGGCCCAGCCGTCCCCGGCACGTCGGATGCCGGTCGAGTGGTAGGTGACCCGGGGGTGGTTCGCGACATCCAGGAAGGTGGCCGAGCGGATGTGCGTGTCCCGCCTGCGATTGCCGGTGCTGACGGACGCCAGCTCGACGGTCGCGCGCACAGAGGAGGCCAACGGGTCGTCGCCGGTGGTGATCGTGAGGTCGAAGCCGGTGACGCGGCCGTGCACGTTGCCGAGCAGCTGACGGATCGAGAAGGTGATCTCCGAGTGCGCGAGGTCGACCTCCCAGATGCCGGCTCGGAAGTCGGGAACGGTGCCGGCCAGATCGTGAGTGTTGGTCATGTACGGACGACGAACGGCGGCACGTCCGGGGGACACGGGTCAGAACTGCTCGAGGCGCCTGCTCAGGAATCGCCGTTCGGGTGTCGACGTGGCCAGGTCGAGCGCCCGGCGGTAGGCCGCGCGGGCGTCGTCATCGCGTCCGAGGCGCCGCAGCAGCTCGCCGCGGGTCGAGTGGAAGTACAGATAGGTGTCCAGCCCGAGTCCGTCGACCACCGTCAGCGCTGCGCCCGGATCGCCGGCCTGGGCCACGGCCACCGCGCGGTTGAGCTCCACCACCGGCGAGTCGGTCACGGCGGCCAGCCGCCGGTACAACTCGGCGATCTGCGGCCAGTCGACGAGGTCCCGTGTCTGCAAGGACGCGATCATGGCCTGGATGACGTAGGCCCCACGCCCGCCCAGCGCGATCGCCCGGTCCAGCGCCGCCCGTCCGGCCGCGAGCTGCGCCTCGTCCCAGAGCGTGCGATCCTGGTCGGCCAACAGCACGAGATCCTCGCCGTCCTCGCCGGAGAACCGGGCCCGCCGGCGGGCGTGGTGGATCGTCATCAGCGCCAGCAGCCCGTGCGCCTCTGGCACGTCGGGCATGAGCGTGGCGAGCACCCGGCCGAGCCGGATGGCCTCGGCGCCGAGGTCGAGCCGCCCGCGGTAGCCCTCGTTGTAGATCAGGTAGATCACCGCCAGCACGGCATCGACGCGGTCGGGAAGCCGGCGGGACTCGGGGACGGCGAACGGGATCCCGGTGGCCTTGATCTTGGTCTTGGCACGGGTCAGTCGCCGCTTCATGGTGTCCTCGGAGACCAGGAAGGCGCGGGCGATCTCGGCGGTCTCCAGGCCGCCGAGGGCACGCAGGG
>JAOPYH010000427.1 GCA_025964715.1 Streptosporangiaceae bacterium
TGAAGGCGGCCAACGACGAGTCCTTCGCCGAGCGCGAGAACCAGAACCATCCGGCCGCTCCGGTGTTCGCGCCGCGGACGTTCGGGCACACGGGACAGGTCAACGACGGCTGGGAGACCCGCCGCCGCCGTGAGCCCGGCCACGACTGGGCGATCGTACGGCTCGGCATGCCAGGCGTCATCAGGGGCGTCGTGATCGACACGGCCTTCTTCACGGGCAACTATCCGCCGGAGGCCTCGGTGGAGGCCTGCTCGGCAGAGGGCTATCCGGGACCGGTCGAACTCCACCGCGCCGGCTGGGTCGAGATCGTCCCGAGGTCCCCGCTGTGCGGTGACGCCGTGCACCCCTTCGAGGTGGCGGTGGAGCGCCGGTTCACTCACGTACGGCTGCGGATCTTCCCCGACGGCGGAGTCGCGCGGCTGCGCGTCCACGGCGAGCCGGTCGCGGACCCGCGGCTGCTCGCCGGGCTCCCGATGGACCTGGCCGCGCTGGAGCACGGCGGCATGGTGCAGGACTGCTCGAACATGTTCTACTCCTCGCCCAATAACCTGATCGCCCCTGGACAGGCGTCCGTGATGGGTGAGGGGTGGGAGACCGCGCGGCGCCGCGACGACGGCAACGACTGGGTGCTGGTCCGGCTCGCCGCCGCTGGCATCGTCCGGCTCGTCGAGCTCGACACCACCCACTTCAAGGGCAACGCACCCGGCGCCGCGGCCCTTGACGGACTCGACGCCCGTTCCGCGGCGCTCGGCGATAAGGCGGCGTGGACGTCGGTGCTCGACCGGACCCCGTTGCAGCCCGACACCCGGCACCGGTTCCCGGTCGGAGGTACGGACGAGATCACCCATGTCCGCCTCGACGTCTACCCGGACGGCGGGATGGCCCGGCTCCGGCTCTTCGGCGACCTCACCGCAGACGGGCGCGCGACTCTCGAGCGGCGCTGGTCCGTCCTCACCGGCGGCCGGCCGTCAAAGGGCTGATCATCCTTGGCCCTCCTAGCGACGATCGTCCCTAGCGCCCGGCTCATCCTGCCTCGTACTGTTCGGCATGCCGGTGTTGATCACCAAGCGGACGCAAGAGGGTGGGGCAGTGAGCCAGGAGCCGCAGAGCATCGCGCCGTGGGCGTCGTCGGCGGCGCGTGCCCGCATCGCCGAGGTGGCGGCGGGTCTTACCGACCTGTCGCTCGACGGGGTCACCGCGACGGTGAGAAGGGCGCTCGGTGAGCACGCCCGGCGGTTCGACCAGGAGGGCATCGTCCTCTACGCGGGCACCAACGTGATGAGCGAGGCGGCGCAGCGGGCGGGTGGGCCGCTGGTGGCCTCGCGGCCGAGCATGGGTTGGCCCGGAGAGAAGTACCAGACCGGCCTGGACTCGCTCGACCTCCTGGAGGTGCTCGCCCCCACGCTGGTCGGGAGGCTCGTCGGCGCGCGGTTCGCAGAGGTACGCAGCCAGAGCGCGACGTTGGCCAACCTCGCCGTGTACTCCGCCTTCGCCCAGCCTGGTGACACGATCGCCGTGCTGCCGCAGCGAGCGGGCGGGCACACGAGCCACCACGCGGTGGGCGCCCCGGGCGTACGGGGGCTGCGCGTGGTCGACCTGCCCTATGACATCGACGCCTTCGACGTGGACCTGGCGGCGTTGCCCGGGTTCCTGGAGCTGGAGTGCCCACGCCTCGTGGTCATCGGGGCCAGCCTGCTGCTGTTCCCGCACCGGGTGGCCGCGATCCGGGAGATCACCGAGGCGGCCGGAGCGCTGCTGGTCTATGACGCCTCCCACATGGCCGGTCTGGTGGCGGCGGGCCGATTCCAGCGGCCGCTCGCCGAGGGGGCGCAGGTGCTGACATTCTCGACGTACAAGTCCTTCGGCGGCCCGCCCGGCGGCGTGATCGCGACCAACGACGCGGCGCTCGCTGAGAGGGCCTCGACCGCCGTCTTCCCGGGGCTGACCGCCAACTACGACGCCGGCCGGCTGGCCCCGCTCGCGGTCACGGCGGCCGAGATCCTGCAGGACGGCGGGGCCTACGCCGACCGCTGCATGGCCAATGCCCGGGCCCTCGCCGCCGCCCTCCACGACGAGGGCTTCACCGTCGCGGGCGTGGACAGGGGTTTCACCGAGTCCCACCACGTGGCCGTGGACGCGCACCTGCTCGGCGGCGGCCAGGCCGCCGCGGCCGGTCTCGCCGCCGCCGGGATCTATCTCAGCGCCGTCGGCCTGCCGTGGCAGCGCGAGGAGGAGCCCGCGAGGGACAGAGGGCTGCGGATCGGCACCCAGGAGGTGACCCGCCGCGGCTTCGGCCCCGACGACGTCCGCCAGACGGCCGTTTGGATGGCCGACGTCCTCCTGCGCGACGCCGACCCCGAACCCATCCGCAAGGCCGCGGCCGCGTTGCGGGCGGGGATCAGCTGATCGAGTTGGACGTGAAGGATCCTGGTCGCCATAGCCACGGAGCCTCGACGCCCGGGCCACCGGTCCGCTGTAGGCGATGTAGGGGCGACCAGGATCCTTCATCCGGGCCATGCGCCAACGCTGCAAGGGGTTGAATCGGCGTGCCCGCGTCGTCAAGCTGTACCGGTCGAGTCGCACTGAGCCGCCGGATGCGAGGAACCCCGTGAGTCGACCCGCG
>JAOPYH010000098.1 GCA_025964715.1 Streptosporangiaceae bacterium
CCCCCCTCTACCCCCGGAGCAGGATCTCGGCGGGGACGGCGCCCTCGATGTCGCGGCGCTGATACCCGGCGGCGTTCGCACCGCCGATCTTCACCTGCTTGCTCGCGCGCTTGACGCCGGCCGTCTCCAGCTCGCCAGCGAGCCGCTCGGCGTTCCAGTCGCCGTAGGTGTCCTCGTCGAGGTTGACGAGACCGGCGAGCAGGTCGGTGGTGAGTGCCGCATGACCTCGAGCACGTCGGAGACGACGGCCGGGACGGTGATGCCGGCGGCGTCGGCGTACGGGCGTAGTGCGCGGCCTGCAGGCGCGCGGCCAGCTCGACATCCTCGGGCTTCACCTTGACCTGCGCGCGCAGGGCCCTGACGGTCGCTGTGTGGTCGTGCGCGGACAGGGTCGGCCACAGTCCCACGGTCGCCCGGAAGAACCCGCGAGCGGCGAGCAGGACGGTCTTCACCAGGTACTTGGGGACGCGGAAGGCGTGGAACCGGGCGTGCCACCAGGTGAGCCGCGCGAGCGCCTGGGCGTTGGCGACGACCGAGGCGCGCGAGCGGGCCCAAGCGGGGAGCAGCGGCGCGTCGGGGACGCTGAGCCAGTCCGCCAGCGGGTTGTCCGGGCGGTCGACGGCTTCGACGCCGGCGGGGAGGACCACGTCCTCGAGCGGCGCGGTCGGCTGCTTGATCAGGTGTACCCGGTGTGGGTCGATCTGGTGGACGGTGCCCACGGGGGGTGCCTCCGCAATGGTGTCGGTCATGATGGGGTCTCCTGCTTCTTTTCGGAGTGGCGGGTGACCCGGGGCGGCCGGTGGTTACCAGGCCGAGTACGGCCGCCCCGGGGGCGTTACTTCTTGCCGAACATGTCCTTGTAGATGCGCCAGAGGACGAGCGAGGAGATCGCCACCGATACCGCGGCGATGGCCACGGCCACGGCGGAGATCGCCACGGTGAGCATCAGCATCGATCCGCCGATGCCAATGCCGATCCACTTCGCGGCCTGGCCGGACGACTGCTGTACGAGCGCCGGCGGGGCGGGCTGCTGTACCGGCTGGGCGGCCTGCGTGGCTTGGATGGTGGCCAGGATCAGGGCGAACTGGTCGCTCTGCCGGGCGGCCTCGACCGCCTCCTGTGAGGCTTTCCTGATGTCCGTCATGACGGGAGTCCGTCCTCGAGTACGGCGCGGATACGGCTGGCTCGGGGCTGCCCGATGCCGTACTTCTCTTTCAGCTCGCGGTAGGTCGGGATGCGCCCGGCGAAGTCCTCGCGAGTACGGGCGATCAACTCGTCTTCGGGTACGTACTCGGCTCGTACTTCACGGCGGGTACGCGGCGACTCGGCGGCGAGTACGGCCACGGGTACGACGGGCGCCGGGCGGGCGACGATCGGCAGCAGACGGGCGCCTGCGGGGACCGCCTCGGGCACGGCCGCCGGAAGCTGCGGGTACGCGGCAGGCTGTACTTCAGGTGCGAGTACGCGCTCGAGGTTGGCCGACTCCGCAAAGGAACGTGGCACGTTCTTTCCCACCTCGGCGGGTTCGGACAGTGCCTCATGTACCTGCCTCATGAGTGCGCCGAAGGCGAGCAAGGCGGCGGTCGGGGGCACAGCGGCGACCACGTAGGCGAGCAGCGGGGCCGAGGTGCCGACGCCGGCCACATTCAGGGCGATCGATCCGCCCGACCCGACCACGGTCAAGCCGATGGCCCACGGGTCCACGGACTTCGTCAGTGCGGCGCGGAGCATCAGCAGCTCGCCCGCCACGATGAACAGGTCAAGGCAGGCCGGCCAGGCCCACGCACGGACGGGCGAGGCTTGCAGGCCGTAGGCGGAGGCGACTCCGGCGAGGTGGCTGTACGAGAGCCAGAATGCGGCGGCGGTCAGGGCGACGATGACCAGGCCCGCGCCGATGGCGAGGCCCTGGCGTGCGTTGTCGCGCTTCACTGTTCTCCTACCTTTCCGAGGGACGCACGCACGACCTGGCGGCCGAAGAGTGCGAGCCCGATACGGTCACGGACCGCGTAGGCCATGACGAGACGGTCGAAGAGGACTTCCATCGGCGGCAGCGGCCGGACGGACCGGGACGCCGCCGCGATGGCGGCATCCTCGGTCGGCCTGGGGATCGGGAAGCGGCTCATCCGGCACCGCCCGCGGTAATCACGGACAGCTGCCGGGCGAGGGTCCGAAGCTTGACCGCGCCGTCGACCAGGGCGGCGGCGATGGTGTCGAGCTGTGCCGGGTTGGACGGGTACCAGTCGCCGTCAAGCTCGACGGCCACAAACACGCCCCGCCCCGACGCGGCCTCGGAGAACGGACGCTGCTCCAGGCAGGCCATCGAGAACACCATCTCGCCGCGGCTGGTGTCCGTGCCGAGGTGCACCATCGGGCCGGCGTGCGACAGGTCCACCCGGTAGTAGCCGGTCGGGTGAAACCCGAGGCACCATTCCGGCTCGTCGACGGTGATGTCACCGTGGTCCCGCGTGGAGACCACGACGGTACGGGGGGCGTTCACAGTGCGCCCCCTTCCTCGATGACCTCGACGAGCGCGGCGAGGACGACCTCGGTACGGCCGAGCAGCCCGTAGGCCGCCCGCTCGTCGGCGAAGTCCATGAGCTTGAGGTCAGCGAGCAGCTTCTTGGCCTGCTCGACCCGGAACGCGTCGGTGCGGCTCAGCTCGGCGCTCACGCCTGCCGCCGCTCGTGGTCGGCGACGACCTGGACGAGTTGGGCGTGGACCTGGTCGAGGCGGTCGCAGTGGGCGCGGACATCCCGAATGAATGCGGCGAGCTGCTCGGGGTGCACGTTCTCGATGACGTCGTCCTGGGACGGCTCCAACGAGACGTGCGGGGTACGCCGGGCCGGGTCCTCGCTGTACGGGTCACAGGCGATCGTGGCGCTCAGGATCGGCCACGCGGCCGGCCCGTCGGTGCCAGCGAGGTGCATCTCCGCTCGCATCGCCACTGCCGGGCCCATGTGGACGAGGTCGTCGAGGCACCCGTAGGTGTCGTTGACGTGAGTGCTGGTGCACCAGGCGGGGCAGGTCTCTTCGACCCAACCGCCACTGAGGATGGCGCGAATCCACGTGCGGGGGGCGACCTGGGCGGGCCGCCGGGCCTTGTCGGCCTGGTTGGGGAATGAGCCGTTGACACGGCTCGGTACGGTAGGACTCACGGTTGGACTCCCTCTTGCGTAGGGGTTCGGCCTAGGCCCCGGGCTGGTGGTGGTACACCGACCGGGGCTGCTTCATTTATGAAGCCGCTTGACTCACCATAGAGTCTTTCGACCCTACTTAGCAACACTTCCCCATACGTTTCCCGTACACATGAGAGCCAGATACCAGCCGATACACATCGATACGGTTGGAGGCAAAACCGCAGGTCAGACGGCATATCAGGGTAACCCCGCAGGTCATGCGGGTGCCCGCATCGCACCACGTATTCGTCACGAAAATCTAGCTCTGGAACGGCTAAGCAGCAGGTCAGAGGCCAGAAACGGCATTGCC
The DNA here is from genome assembly GCA_025964715.1 of Streptosporangiaceae bacterium. Classification (GTDB taxonomy): domain Bacteria; phylum Actinomycetota; class Actinomycetes; order Streptosporangiales; family Streptosporangiaceae; genus Actinomadura_C. The sequence goes on from JAOPYH010000098.1 coordinate 3,487, forward strand.
TGCCGAAGATCAATCCGGCAGGCAATACACATTCTGTACATGATCACTTAGGGGGGGGTTCCGAAGTCTGCTCCGTCAGTGCGGACTTTCGCCCTCGGTCGAGAGCGTCGGCTACCTCGTCCAGCCGGTCTGGCCACAGATGCCCGTACACGTCCAACGTCATCGTGGCCGACTTGTGGCCGAGCATGAGCTGAACCACCTTGACGTCGGCGCCGGCCGCGATGGCGAGCGAGGCCGCGGTGTGCCGGAGCTTGTGCGGCGTGATGCTGAGCCCGTCCAGCCCAGCCGCCTTCACCGCCGGGTCGAACACCGTCTGCCGGAACGTGGTGTAGGGCAGGCGACCACCCGAAGAGCCGACGAATACCAGGTCGCCGGGTCCCCGGGCATCGACCAGAGGGCGCAGCTCCTCAGTCACCGAGGCAAGCAGCGGTACTGAGCGCTTTTCGTGGTTCTTCACCGGCCCCAGCGTCGGGCCGCCCCGTGGCCGCGACCACGCCTGGACGACCCGGATGCGTCGTGTCTCAAGATTCAGCCGGGCCGCCTCAATCGCGGTTGCCTCACCCCAGCGGAGGCCGCAGTACCCGAGGGTCAGTACGAGCGCTCGGTACTCCCCTGCAGCGTCCGCGAGAGCGGCCAGTTGGCCATGTGTGAGGTAGACGTGCTCGTCGTCCTCAGGCAGGCGCGGCAACTCGTGGTCGAGCGTCGCCGCAGCCGAGGGAATCCGCCCAGACTTCGCCGCGTGCTTCATCACCATGCCGAAGACCACGTGAATCTTGCCGATCCGAGACGCCGAAAGCTTCGTGCCCACCCGCTTTCCCGGCCGCTCACACAGGGAGCTCAACCAGGTAGACACGTCCTGCCACTGGATCGGCCCCACCCGGTGATCACCCCACTGTGGGAGCACGTACAGGTCGAGTACCTCGCGGTAGTCGTCCTTCGTCCGCTGGGCCGGCTTGCGCAGCTGCTCGAACCATTCCTCGGCAACGACGCGGACGAGCGTCTTGCCCTTCTGCGGGTCCCGGTAGGTGCCCTTGTCGAGCCGGTCTTCTAGACCGCGCTTTTCCGCCTCGGCCTGCGGCAGCTTGGCGAAGGTCTGGGCCTTCGGCTTCCCGTCCGGCCCGTACCAGCGAAGCCGCCATCGGCCCGGCGGGTTCCGCTTGCTGCCCGCCCTTTTTGCTTCCGCCCACTTCGCCATCGCGGCCTGGTAGTCCGCGTGGTCCTGCCTGTCCTCAATCCACGCTTTAGCCATCCGTGCCGCCTTCCTTGGCGTCTGGCAGCAAGCCCTGCACTGCCGCCCAGAGACGCCGCCGGCGCGGGGGGCGTGAGTTCAGGTCGAAGTCCAGCGCCTCATCAAGATCGCCCGGCGTGCGATGCAGCGGGCGGACACCATCCATCCAGTCCCATGCGACGTCCGCACCGACTCTGCCCACCCCCGTGACTTCGATGGTGTGGGTCGGGTCATCGTCCAGCGGCAGCAGCAGTGCCGATGGAGACGTGTGAAGAACCGTCGCGAGGGCGACTAGTTCGTCGGTGGTTACGTGTCGTTCGCCCCGTTCCATGCGGGTGATGCCCGATGCGGGGATGGGGCGCCCCGCCCGGGTGAGGGCAGCGGATAGCTGCCTAGACGTCATCTCGCGTCGCCTCCGGAAACGGGCCAGGTTCGCCGCCACCGTCTGACCGGTAGGTCCTGCTTCCAAGGCGCGTCGTCCGCGCTGCTGCTCGCTCATGGGGATCAGCGTAAACAACAGCGGGCTTGTCTTTCGGATCGTATCGGCTACCATCTCGTCCATGGGGATCACGATAGAGTCCGGTGACTCTACAAAGCAACAGAAGAACCTGAAAGGAGTCACGGTGGCAGCCAAGACGAATGTGGCACCCAAGACGAATGACGAGCTGCTCACCCCGGCGGGGGTGTGTGACGACTACAGCGTCTTCCGCAACCCGGGTGCACTTGCTGAGCTGCGCTGGCGCGGTACCGGTCCGGACTACATCAAGACGGCACCCGGCCGATCGGGCCGCGTCTTCTACAGGCGCAGCAGCATCGAGAAGTGGCTCGACGAGCGGACCGTCACCGTCGGGGGCGCCGCAGCATGAGCCAGAACGCAAAGATGCCCCGCGGCCTAGGCGGGGCATCTCAGATGACCATCGACGGCGGTGAAGAGGTCCCGGCCATCGTAGCCGCCCGACCCATCGTCGTCATCACGGCGGGCCGCATCGAGTACGCGGCCCGCTGCCCGAAGTGCCGCAACATGCACCGGCACGTTTCGCTCGGCCAGAAGATCGGCCCGTGCGGCGCCCGGTATGAACTGCAGCCACGGCGTGGGAGGGCGGCATGAGCGACGACATCGACCAGGCCGACGCCTTCACCGCCCTGTGGGCAGAGGCGAAGATCCTGTTCCTCGCGAAGGACTTCCCCGAGTACGGCAGCGCGGCATGGCGCGATCTCACCCCGGACAGTCCCCGCCGGCTCGCCGCCGCGCTTGAGGCTGCCGAGCTGTGGCGCCGGTACGTGGCCGAGGAGGACCCGCTCCGGTGGATCGCCGAAGCCACCAAGCCCCGTCCGCCGCTGCATACCCTCCCCGACCGGCCGACCATCGAAGCGGCCCGCAAGCCCAAGCCCGCTCACCAGCTGGCCGCTACGCCCGGCTGGCCGGCCATCGCCGTCCCCGGTGGCGGCGGTCGGTACCTCGCCTATGAGCAGAAGAAGGAGGCGGCGTGACTGACGATCCCGAGCAGGAGTACCCGCCGCCGACCAACCCCATGGCCGTGGCGCGGCGCCTGTCGCCCGCATGGCGGGACGAGAACAACATCCTCACCCGTCGGTACTGGCGCGCTACGTGGATGCGCTGGGAGCGCTCGTACTGGCGCGAGATGGACGACCAGGAGGTGAAGTCCAGCCTCTACAAGAAGCTCGAACACGCCTGGTACTGCGCCGGGCAGGACAAGGACGGCAACGACGTCAACAAGCCGTGGGCGCCCACTAAGCGCAAGGTCGGCGACCTCATGGACGCGATCTCTGCCGTAACCCATCTGCGGGCAACCGTCGATGCTCCGGCCTGGATCGGCAAGACCCGAGACGGGTTGAGTCACGACTCTGGGCACTCTTACACGCAGGAAAATGAAGGCCCGATCGTTGCTTGCACCAATGGCCTTCTACGGGTCGCCGACCGGGAGCTGATGCCGCTCACCCCGGCGTTCTTCAACCTGGTGTCGGTGCCGTTCGACTACGACCCGGACGCCACCGCGCCAGCATGGGCGGAGTTCCTGCAGAAGGTGTGGCCGGACGACGAGGCCAGCATCGACGCTCTGCAGGAGTGGTTCGGGTACGTCCTCTCCGGCCGTACCGATCAGCAGAAGATTCTCCTGATCGTCGGACCGACCCGCTCCGGCAAGGGCACCGCGGCCCGCATCCTTGGGCGCCTGGTCGGCAAGGGCAACATGGCCGGGCCCACCCTCGCCGGCCTGGCCACGAACTTCGGCCTAGCTCCGCTGCTCGGTAAGTCGCTGGCGGTCATCTCCGATGCTCGGCTCTCCGGCCGGGACGGTCACCAGGTGGTCGAGCGGCTGCTGACGATCAGCGGCGAGGACACGATCGACGTCGACCGGAAGTACCGGGAGCAGTGGACGGGCAAGCTTCCTTCGCGGCTGATGATCCTGTCCAACGAGCTGCCGAACTTCGGCGACGCCTCCGGCGTGATCGCCCGCCGGTTCATCGTCCTCAACATGACGGTGTCCTGGCTCGGCAAGGAGGACACCGATCTCACGGACAAGCTCACCGCCGAGATGCCGGGCATCTTGAACTGGGCCCTGGACGGGCTGGCCCGTCTGGAGAAGAACGGCCGGATCACCGAGCCACCGACGTCCCTTGAAGCGGTGGTCACCATGCAGGACACCGCCTCGCCGACATCCGCGTTCGTCCGGGAGATCTGTGACACCGGGGTTACCCATGAGGTGACCGTGGACGATCTGTGGGCGGCGTGGAAGGCGTGGACGGAGGACCAGGGCATCAAGGCGGGCAGCAAGGCCATGCTCGGCCGCAACCTGCAGTCCGTCGTACCGCAGGTGCGCCGTACCCGTCCGCGTGATGCCGAAGGTGTCCAGGTTCCGCACTACTCCGGCATCAAGATCAAGCCCGCGAACAGTACAACCCACATTGGCCAGAGTCCCGTCTCAACCCGTCTCACGGACGGCTCTGAGTCGCTGAGACGGGTTGAGACGGGATCTCAACCATTGTGGGCCCAACACTCAGGCGACGAATCCCGGCCGGTCTGCACGGTGTGCGCCTTCCCGATGACCTTCTCTGAGCCAGGCCAGACAACCCACCCCACCTGCGAACCCATTCCGGAGGCATCATGACAACTCCCGAGCTGAGCAACGCCGACATCATGGCGTTCGCCGCAGAGCATGACATTGACGGCCACGTGGCACCGGACCAGAACGGCACGCCCCAGGTTTGGATCGACGAGGCCAGCCTGCGCAAGCTCGCCGACACCGCGCCGATCGGGTCGGTAGCCGCCCACGCCCTCGTCGACCAGATCCTCGCCGCCACCCGCGAGGGGTCGGTGTCCGATGACTGACCGTACTGTGCGGGTCCGCGTCGTCGCGGACACCACCGCTTTCGCCGTGGGCATGCGGGCCGCATCGGGTGAGGCGACCGCATTCGGCGCCGCTGCCACCCGCGCGGGGCGCGGCACCCGGGCCCTGGGAGCTGACG
>JAOPYH010000487.1 GCA_025964715.1 Streptosporangiaceae bacterium
AAGGCCCGGCAGTACGAGCAGGCGACGTATGCGGGGACCCAGCTGGGCACGCACATCGGGCCCATCGCCGACCGGGTGCGGTCACGGCTGAACGAGAGGATGGCGTCGTGAGCGAGCTCGGCCGGGCGGTCGTGGAGAAGCTGAAGGACTCGGTGCCCACCGAGGACGTGGAGACGATCTTGGGCGAGGCCGGGGTCAGCACCTCGGCGACGGTGCCGACGCCGGTCCGACTCAGAGTCCTCGAGGTGGCGTTCTCCGGCGAGAAGCGACTCGAGGCCCCCGACGGAACCGTCACCCAGGAGCCCTTCGACTTCTCGTGGACCCTCGGGCCGGGCCTGTACGTGGTCGGCAGCCACGACAACCTCCACGGCAAGAGCAGCGTCCTGGAAATCATCCGATGGGCGCTCCGGGGCCGGTCAAGGGTGCAGGCGGACGTGCAGTCGTGGCTGCGCCACGTGCTCGTCGTCTTCCAGGTCAACGACGAGCACGTCATCGTCGACTTCGACGTGGTCGAAAGCGAACCGCGGGGCTCGGTGTACCAGGAAGATGCGGCGCGAGCCGGCCGCGTAGAGCTCGCGCGCTTCGGGGGCGAGAACGCGTTCGAGCGGGTGATGGACTCGGTCATGATGGACCGCCTCCACCTTCAGCCCATCGCGTCGTGGGTCGAGGACCAGGCGGTGGAGCACGCGTGGCCGGCCTACGCGGGCGCCCTGTCCATCTCCTCGCGTGGACTGGAACAACTTCTTGGCGACGTCCACTTCGGGGGCATGGCCAGCCGCCTGCTGCAGATGTTCGTCGGCGCCGCCTGGGCCGCAAGCCGGGCGCAGGCGGCCACGGGGGTGAAGTCCGTCGACGCGGCCTTGGACCGGCTGAAGCAGCAGACCGCCCAGCAGGAGGAGTCGACGAGGGGCAGGCGCACCGCGGCCGAGGCCGCGAAGTCCACGGCCGAGGGGACGCTCGCCGACCTTCCCGACGGCGGCGCCCGCCTCGCGGAGGTGGACGCCGCGGTGGAGCGGGTTGCCAAGCTGGGCTCCCGGGTCGCGGCCCTCCGAGTTCAGCTGGACGGGCTGCGCGAAGCAGAGCGAGGGGTCCGGCGGGAGCTGCGGGAGGAGGAGGCGCGCAAGCACTCGCTGCTGGAGGACGCCCTGGGTCGCCGGTTCTTCAGCGCCCTGCGCCCGAGCGCGTGCCCGCGGTGTGCCGCGCCGGTGACCGATGAACGACGGGCGCACGAGTCGGAGGGGCACGAGTGCTCGGTGTGCACCACGGAGCTCGACCTGGAGGCGCTGAAGCACGACGTGCTGGTCGCCGCCTCGGCGCCTGCGCCGGAGCGCGCTGCTGCGCTCGCCGGTGCGGCCATGCTGAACGGCGAGGCCGCGGGCGCCGAGGAGGAGACGCCGACCGAGGGAGACGAGGCGCTCCGGCAGGTGCTCGCCGACGCCACCCAGCGGGCCCAGGGGGTGGAGACCGAGCTTCGGGAGCTGGAGCTGGAACGGGCGGAGGCGGCGAACCTCGCCAGGGTCGGAGGTGAGGTCGCCGGGCTGCTCGAGCGACGGCGCGCTGCAGAACTGGCACTGGCTCGCGCGCAGGGGGCTCTCGAGGCTCTGCAGCCGTCGATGTCGCCCGAGCAGGAGGCCGAGCGAGCGGCCCTGGAACTGCGGCGCAAAGTGCTCAGGGCAGCCGAGGGGGTCACGGCGGAGCAGGTCAAGGACGCCCAGCGTGACGTTCTGGCGAGCCTGTCGCAGAACATCGCCCACCTCGCGCGCGACTTCGGCATTCCGCAGCTCACGTCCGTCGAACTCGGCGGTGGTGCCACGCTGAAGGTTCACAAGGGCGGCGTGTACACGCCGTACGGCAAGTGCACGCCGGGCGAGCAGCTGAGGCTCAAGGTCGCCACCGCTGTCGCGCTGCTCCGGGCAGGGTTCGCCAGCCAGACCGGTCGGCATCCCGGGCTGTTGACCGTGGACTCGCCGGGTTCGGAGGAGGCCACGAAGGTGAGCCTCGACGCGATGCTCCGAGCGCTGCAGCAGGCCGCGGCCGAGGCACCGGACATGCAGGTCATCGTCGCGACGACGCGAACCGAGATGCTCGAGGAGCTGGTCCCGGCCGAGCGTCGGCGCGTTGCCGGACCGGACGAGTACCTCTGGTAGCCGGCACCACCGTTCCGTCGGTGGTGGGCGGCAGGGTTGCCCCGCGGGCGAGCGCACGGACCGTGGAGGCCCCCGACGAAGGAGCAGCGGCATGACGGACGACGGCGTGGACGGCACAGCTGCCACCACCCCGGACCTCCCGAACGCGCGTGGGTCCAGCCGCGCCGACGGCGATTGGTCCGTTCCCCATGACCGCGTGGCCGGCCTCGCCGACACTCCCGGTCTCCTCGACCTCACGAGGCTCCTCGTCGACGAGCCCCCGCCTACCGCGCTGGCCGGCGCAGCGCACGCCGCCGTCATCGACGCGGTGGGTCGGTCGACCAGCCCCACCATCTTCATCGAGTGCCTGACGGCGTTGCTGGAAAGCCCTTCCGTTCTGCAGACCTCGGCGGACCGCCTCTCCGCCATGTGTCTACAGGTGGCCCGGCCACCGTCCCCGTCCGCTGGTCTGAAGGAATGGCTGCGCGCCGGAGACGCCCTCGAGGGCGCCACCCGGATAGCCCTTGGGGGATGGGTCCCCCAGTTCGCTGTCCTTGCCGAGCTGGTGAAGCTGCCGCAGGTCAGCCCACCCTCGTTCGCCCGCGCGGCGCTGCGGTGCCTGGCGGCGGCATTCGAGCGCTGGCGCGACCATGCCCTCGTCGCCGCGATGGAGCAGCTGGCGGGTCTGAACTCGTCGGTCGAGGGGCCCATCGACCCCGCGACGGCGAAGGAGTGGTCCCACGAGGTCGCAGCCGATGCGGCCTACGAACTCGGATGCGCGTCGCTGCTCCAGGCCCTCGGTGGACAGACGGTGTCCGAGACCGAGAC
>JAOPYH010000494.1 GCA_025964715.1 Streptosporangiaceae bacterium
GTCTGCACGTTGCCCGCGGGTGCCCCCAGCGGCTGCAGCAGCGATCGGCCGAACTCGCGGACGGCTGTAATCACGGCGAGCAGGGCGGAGGTAGCTCGACGCTCCTGCTCATCAGCGCCGCTGATGCCCGATGTTGGAATCAGCCGCGCTTCGTGCCAGGTCTCTTCCGCCAACTTCCACGCCCCCGTAATCCCGAGCCATTTCCGCGCACCCTAACCGCACAGCAAGGGCGCTCCGGACCGTGGGAAACGTGCGTGGCTGCTGGGGTCATTAGTCATAGGCGTCAGTCAAGGCCCGGGGATGACCCTCACGGCCCGGCCCGGCCCGCGGGACGGGGCGCTCGGCTGGAACTCATCGGCGCGGCCACCGCCGGCCCGCCGACATCTCGTTGTGCCGCCGGCCCGCTCCGCTCGATCAGGACTTACTGGGTGTGTCCCTATTCACCGTCCGAGGTAGCGAGCCGTTTACCGGATCTAACGAGATCCGCTCGGTATGACAACGAGGGCCCAGCGGCGGCGGACACGGGCCGTGCTCAGCCGTCGCGCGCTGCTGCGGGCGAGCGTTCGCCCCGACGCCCGGATGATGCCGCGGGGCGCTTGACCGCTGAGGCTAGGAACGCCGCGCCACCTTCACGATCGGCGTGAGGTGGAGCTCCCGGGGTCCCGACCTTCGATGGAGGTCGCCAGCTCGCGGTCGATCCAGCGCCCGATCACCTCGACCACGTAGGCCCGCTCGCCGCGGTCGAGCCGTTGCCCCTTGGCGATGCCGTGCCACATCTCCAGGCAGTTGCGGCAGCAGGTGGCAGTGGCGTGCTGGGCCACGAAGACCGGGTGGTTGCGGTAGGGGGTCTGCCGGCCGTCGTTGCGGGGCTCGGCCGGCGCCAGCCGCTCGGCGATGATCTCCGCGGCGTGAGCCCGCATCGTCTGCGGACCGCGCAGCTCAGCCGTGGCCCGCTCGCGCCCGCGCAGGTGGAACCGTCGCCCGAAAGGTCGCGCGCTCGCGCGGTCGATCCGTTCATCGATCTCGGCGGGGTCGGGCACGCCCCCAGACTAGGCACGGCACGGGGGCCGACGACGAGGACAAGACCGGCCGGGTCTCGGCGCGGCTGCGAACCGTCAGTGCCCTAACGCGCGCCGGAGAGGAAGTGTCATTGGGTGCGACATGCCCCGCACGCTGTCGACGAGCTCGATCCGCACAATAGGGACACACCTAGTGAGACACCCGGGGCTCGACGAGGTGCTCGACGGGTGCTCACTCCGGTGGGCGACAGCTAGTCCCTCTTTCGCGTTGGCTTGGTCCAGTCCGCGGCGCGCTCGGTGACAGTCGCTGGGGGTAGAGCGTCCTGTCGCGCATGACGCCTGTGACCTTGCCGGCCTCCGGGCATGCGGCCTGGGACGAACTCGCCACGTGGTGGTTGTCCCGCTACAAGACTTCGACCCAGCGGACCTACGCCACCTATCTGCCCCCGCTGGAGCCGGTGGTGCGCCAGCCGACGAATCGACCCGCTGGCCGCCCGGCGCGCCGACGTGGAACTGTGGCTGCGGACGGTCGCCGACTCTGGGTTGTCCCGAGCCTCGGTCGCAGCGCACTACGACGCGGTGGCCAGCATCTATCGGCTGGCCTATGAGGAGGAACTGGTCTCGGCCAGTCCCTGCGCCCGGGTCACGCGACCGAAAATCCAGCGTGAGCTGCAGCGCCGCGAGGTGCTCACTGTTCTGGAGTACGCGGCGTTCCTGACCACCGCCCGCAGCCTGGGCGCGAGCCATCACGCCATCGCCGTGCTTGGCGGAATGATGGGCCTGCGGGCCACCGAGATGGCCACGCTCACGGTGGAGTCCTTTGGCAACGTGCGCGGCTACGCAATCCTCATCGTGCTGGGCAAGGGCGACAAGGCCGCCCGGGTTCCGGTGCCCATCCCAGCCCTCGGCGCCGTGCAGGGCGCCATCGACGGCCGCACCACAGGGCCGCTGCTTCGCACCCGCACTGGTGCCGGCATGGACCGCCGGACGGTGCACCGCTACGTGGCCTCGACCGCCCGGGCGGCGGGCATCACCCGGCCGATCGGCCCGCACGCGCTACGCCGCACCGTTGGCACCGTTTGGCTCAACCAGGGCATTCCACTGCGCGACGTCCAGCGACTGCTCCGCCATGCGCGCCCAGAGACCACTCTGGGCAGCTACGACATCACCGGCGAAGCACTCGAACGCCACGCCTCTCATCAAGTGGCCGGCTTCCTTGCCGGATGGGTCGGCTGAGATGACTCAAAGCGGCCCACATAGGGACACTGCCATCAGACGCTGCGGCACGGGCATCGCGCCCGCGCAACCGCCAAATCTCCAGCGCCTATGCTTACGCCTCGTGGTCTTACAGGTGCTCAGCGTGGTGGTGCCACTACTAGTCGCTGCGCTGAGCACCTTGAGGTGGCCGACTCTTCAGCGACGCGTGAAAGGGCATCTCGAGCTGTTGAAGGAGGTTCCGGCCGAGGCCGGCCGGGACTTTCGTGACGCTGTCGAGGAAGAGATGCAGGCGCTAGCCGAGCAGATCCGCGGTCGACTGGACGGCCGCTGGAGGATCGCGGCGGGTGGAGTTCTTGATCTGATTGTGACCGCTGCGCTCCTTGGCTTAGCGGCGTTCAATGCGGGCCTCTTTCGCGACACGTCTGCAGTCACGCCGTGGCACATGTGGCTATCCGTGATGTGGCGGTGCGCCGTGCTGCTCTTCGCGTACACACTGCTAGGTCCAATCTTCCGAGCTCTCTGGCGCGGGCAACAGAAGAGCCGCACTCAACGCCTCCAACATCGTTTGATCGAGCAGCGGAACCGGATCGAACCTGCGGACGCACGCTAGGTAGGGCACGGCGACGTGCGGCCGGGCGCACCGAGAGCGGCCCAACTAGATCCCCGGTGGACTGGCCGGAACGGTTTGACCGGCCACCTTGGCGCGGCACTTGTCGGGCCCCAAGCCCCCCTGGGGGCCCCACCCTCCCCGGGCCCCCTGCGGTGAGCGCAACGTGTAGCGCCGCTTCTCTCCCCACGGCGGCCCACTCCCGTGCGGACGAGCCGGGGCTGCGCCGACGGGCTCGCCCCAGGAGGAGTGGGAGCTGCTGGTGCACGGCCCTGAGCAGGCACTACGGTCGGGGTCCGAAATCTCACGGGGGGTGAGGGTTGGCCGAGCAGGACCACAACAGGGTCGAACGCGACTGGCCGTCGGTCGTGCTGGCCTTGTACGGCAGGACGCTCCCGTACGCCTTCTACTTCTGCCTCGTCTTCTTCGGCCTGCCGCACCTAGCGCCGCTGCTCCAGACGATCGCTGGCAAGGAGACGGTCTTCAAGTTCGACGTGGCGCTCAACGTCAGTATCAGCCTGAACATCGCCCTAGGTGGGGTTCTCGTGGCTCAACGTAGGTCCAACAAAGCTCTGTCTAGGCAGCTGCGGCAAGCTGAGCGTGAGCGACCGTCGTTGGCTCCTCAGTCGGAGCAGTTGCCGCTGCAAGGCAGTAGCGAGTGAGTCGCAGCGATGCCATGCTCACCCTCATGAGCGGAGGCTACTGATGAACGTGCAGCAGCTGGCAACGCTCGTCGTCTTCCTCGGGATGGTCGCGGCGGCGATCTACCTTGTCGCGGTCGTCGTGCCTGGGCAGGCGCGACTGCGCATGATCATCGAGACCTCGAAGGTCCGTTCCGCCCTGCGCGACATGATTGAAGACGACCCCACTTTGGCCGGCCACTCCGATATTCGGGCGCTGGACGACTTCCTCGGGTTCTCCCTGCGGATCGGACGGCCACCCGGCATGTCAGTCCTTCTCGTCGGTTGGCTCCGGGTCCGTCGTGAAGCTCATGCTGGCTCGCTAGAGCCTTCGCCTCGCTTCCGGGGGCTCAGCAACACTCAGCGCCTCGCGCTGTACCTACTCGGGCATCGCGCCTCAATGGAGCTGGTGCGGGCCAGCATCCTCGGCAGTCGTCTTTGGTTCCTGTCGTGGCCCGCGTGGTTGTACCTCACCGCCCGGGTCCGGGGGGCCGAGACGCTCCGCAAGGACTCGGGCGACGACCGGGAGCTGGGGCAGGTCTTGTCGATCGGCTCCCACTTCGACCCGCCTGCCTTGTTGCACGCTTAGGCGACAGCTCGCCACGAGGGGCCTCGCGCCTCATTAGAGCTGGGACTGCGGCACGCGGCGGTCGCTCGGGCCCAGCCAAGTGGGAATTGCGCCACGCGCTCGGAACTGGCGCAGCGAGGTCACCATGGTTGTCCAGAGATCCTCGGTGTAGGCATCGAGGAAGCCTGGTGGGGTCAATGGAAGCGCCAGGGCGTCGGGTGCCCGCTCTGTCACGGCTTCCGGATCGGATTCATGATCCTTGAAGATGACCTTGGAGTTCCTCGACAGTCAGCCACGGACGGCGTCGGTGGATCATCCGGTGGCAGTTGGAGCACAGGAGTGCGAGGTCCGTCAGGCGAGTGCGGACCTTGCCGCTCACGTGCAAGGGCGTGCGGTGGTGGACCTCGATGTAGAGCCGACCCCGCTCGCCGTACGTCCGCTGGAAGTCGAACTCGCAGACCTCGCAGGCGACCGTTCCACCGCTTCTCAGAACAGAGCTGATCTTGTCCCGGCGAAGCTTGGGGTCGCGCTCCCGCACCAGCGCCTTCCGCTCCAGGATCCCGCCCTCATCGGCCGAGGCGTCCGGTGCAAGGTCTAGGTCGGGCAGCGGTGCCGTCGCAGCGGGCTCGTCGATCGCTGCGCGGATTGCGCGGGCGCGGGCCGCCATGCCGGCGGGATCGGCGAGGAATCGGTCCAGGACGATCTTGTCGAGCTTGTTGCCTCTCGTCGGCTTGCCCGTGCTGTCCGGGTGCCTTGTCGCGATGTCAGCGGTCTTGCGGGCAACGCCGCTTGAGTTGCGGAACTTCGGACCGCGCCGCTCCTCGGGGTGCTCCGAAAGGCGCTGCAGAAAATGAGACAGCTCCTCGACCTCCGGGTGGTTCTCGTCGAGGTACCGCCACTCATGGCGGGAGATGAGGTCGCAAGCCAGAACGATCTCGTCCTCGGTCCAGTCTGGGTTGGGGTCCGATACCGCAAAGCCCATGCCGCGGAGCTGTTTCGCCACCGCTTCGTCGCCCCCCGAGAAGTCGTCGGACCGCAGCGGCTCCCCGTGCCGGTAGCCATGCGCCACGCCCAGGATCGCCTTGGAGTCGTAGAACCGACCGCCATGTCGGACGAAATAATCCCGGGCGCGGCCGAACCCGTACTTCTTCAGGAACTCGTCGCGTCCGAGCAGGTCGAACTCACTGATGGCGGCAAGAACGTCATCGGCGGTGGCATCGGGCTGAGGCACCGGCAGAGGTTAGCCGGGGACGGATCGGCGTCCCTAGGGCAACGCGAAAGAGAGTGACCTCGTGGTCCGGCCCCCGTCCTTGTCACTGTCCTGACCTATGGTGCGACCTCACCTAGGAAGAGGCGGGCATGGCGGGGGTGGTGTGGGCGGTCATCGACGGGCCGAGGGGCACGCGAGCGGTCGAGCTGCCCGACGACAAGCGCGAAGCGCGCCGCCTCCGGGGCGAGTACCGCAACCGGTTCTGGTGCTCGACCGAGGTGGGCGGCTGCGGTGAGGCGCTGGAGCTGAACGCGGGAGACGTGTACCGCCCGTACTTCCACCATCGTCGGGGCTCGGTCTGCGCTTTTATCATGGACTCAGACAGGGCCGGGCGTTCGTACGAGCATCTGCAGTATCAGCAAGCCCTGGCGAGCTGGCTGGTCGGGCAAGGCTACGACCCCACATTGGAAAAGGTCTTGGCCGACGACGGCCGCACCGACCTGCACGTGGTCGTCAACGAGGTCAGCCACGCGATCGAGGTCCAGTTGTCCCCGCTGTCCACAGCCGCCTGGGACATGCGCAACGACCGCTACGCCCGCCAGGTCGACCATGTCACCTGGCTGTTCGGGCCGGGCGCTAAGACGATCGCGAACACCGTGACCAGCCTGCGCGGGCTTTCGTTCGCGCTGCGCCCTGGTGTCCAGGTCGCCGTGCGCGACATGGACGATGAGATCCAGTGGAGCCCGCTGACCGAGTGCCGACTGACCGAGAGCGGCTTCTATGCGCCCGGCATCAAGGAGGCCCAGCGCCTGCGCGCTCGGCGCGAGGCCGAACGCGAGGAGGCCGCCAGGCTCGCCGCCGAGAAGCACGAACGGCTAGCTGAGCGGGAGGAACGGGTCCGACGTGTGACTGAGGCCCGGCGTGCGTCGGCTCTCGACATGCCACTCCCGGCCCCCCATCCGACGCTCGACCTCCATCCGGGTCTGCATGGCGTGGACCGCTTCGAGGCGCTGCATCCCGAGGTGCATCGCTGGCAGCCGCCTCGGGGGTCGAGGTGGCTCGACACGGTGCCGCCGGAGCTTCACCGGCATGCCCGAGCCTTCGCCTACGCGACCCAGGAGCTGACTGGAAGTTCGCCGACCGCCCAGGTGGTTCCCCAGGTGACCGACGCGAGGATCCGCAGGCTCTTGTTTGACGCGCTTCAGGATGCAGGCTGGATCAGGCTGTACCAGCACGAAGCTGGCTTTCAGAAGTGGGAACGCTGCTACTGATCTCGTGTTTCACGGGCTTGGGCTGGATAGCGTCGTCGCGACATCGCTGCTGCGGAAAGAGACCGCCGTGCCCGCCCCTGCGGCGCGGTCCTCTGCCTGCGACTGTCACGCCCCCGAAGAGGACGCGACCACCTTCTGGCGCGACGCCTGGGGCGTCCCCCGCGAGCCGTGCCCGGCGTGCGCCGAGGGCGGCCATACGGCCGGCGAGGGCTGACCGGCTGAGGCGGACTACCGTCACGGCTTGATGCCCCGCAGTTACAGCCTGACCACCATCAAGACGCTGTTCGGCGAAGCCAGCACATGCGCGCACCCCGAATGCGACGAGCCACTGATCTTCACCGAGCGCGGGCGCACCACAGCGGTCGCGGAGATCGCCCACATCCGCTCCGAGACCCCCGGCGGCCCGCGCCACGATCCCGCCTACGTCGACGAGATCAACGGCTCCGACAACCTGCTTCTCCTGTGCGGCAAGCACCACCGGGCCGTCGACCGCCACGAGAGTCTGTACTCGGTGGCCGAGCTGGAGGGCTGGAAGGCGCAGCAACGGGAGAGCGGTGGCACAGGCGTCACTGCGCAGCTCAGCGATAGCGACCTACGGGCGTACCAAGGACTCTCGAACGAGGAGCGAGAGGCGCTCGCCAAGGTCGCGAGGTTGGCCCAGCGAGTCATTGCGACGTGTGAGGCGGGCTACCAGGCTGCCGAGCAGGTGCGCCGCGACGCCGAACAGGCCCAGCTCGCGTCAGCGGCCAACTTCGGCCCGATCTACATGGTGGACGAGGCCGGGAATCAGACGCCGATCAACCCGAGGGATATAAGCCTGCCCGTGGTCGAGCAGCGCAAGTGGGAGGCGCAGGAGCGCGAGGTCGCCGAGAGCCACCGTCTTCAGGCGTTGGTGGCGAAGCAGGCGCTGGACGAGGAGCTGGCCGTCCTGCGGATGTTCGCCCCGGACCTCACTCGCCGCTGCGACTACGTCAGCCGAACCAGCGCGACCGTTCCCAAGTACATCGGGCAGTACGAGCCCGTCCTCAGCCAGACGATCACCGACCTGAGGACGGCGATCGCACAACTGTGGCGAGCCGCCAACGGTGAGACGGACGACCAGCGCTCGTAGCCACGCAGGCGGCGTCGGACCGCTAGGGGTGTTCTGGGCCAGCGTGCTCGGCATTGCTCAGCGTGGCCCAGTAGCCGAACCAGACCTGTCCGCGCTCGTCTGCGAACTCCTGCGGCCCGGTGACGATGAGCGTGGACCAGTCGGGCGCGGCCACGATGCCCGCCGACAGCAGTTGCTGGCGTAGCTCGCCACGAAGCCCGGCCGTCGCCCGCTCCAGGTGCGGGTACGGCAGGGCCGTCGTCGCCGTAAGCACTATGTCTCCAACCTCGACTCCCCGGCGTACGAGTAGGCGACCACGTGAGTAAGGGCGACGACTACTTCTCCGTCTCTCTTGCCTTGGCGGTAGACCAGGTAGTCGCCAGCGACGTCGACAAGTTCCACCGGGCCCACACTCAATCCGCCGTACGCCGTGCTGGACAGGGTGATCCGGCACCCCACTAGGGCCCGTAGGCCTGCCACGAACGTGCGCGGTCGCGTCGTCGGGCTGGTCACGCCTGCATGATCACGCGCCGTGTAGGGATCGGGCACGACTTGGTCACAACTCATCACCCGTCGGAGTGCCGCGACGGTCGAACAAACGTTCGGAGAGGTACATGGTCTGGCGTGATCGTGGAGCACCTACGCGACGGCCAGCTCGACTACGAGCTGGGCAAGTGCGACGAGTTGCGCAACCCGCCGGTGCCCGTGTGGGCGTGGCTGTCCCTCGACGGTCGGGAGTGGGCCGGCGACCTGTACGGCTGGGCGGCGAACCCGAACGGCGCGGACGACGGCTGGCGCGGGTTGGTGGGCGGAGTGCGTGAATTCGCCCCTGGCTTCGGAGCCGAGTTCCTGGGTTGGGTCCCAGCCGAGCACATCCGGCAACGCGGCCACTGACCGGCGTGCCAACGGCGGGGCGGTGGAACGTCGGAACCTGATTCCGCAGGTCAACAGCGCGATCGCTAGCGTCGTCGACATGTCGAAGGTGAGCTGGCTGCTGGTCGCTGCCAGCGCCGTGCTGTCGGTGGCCGCGCTTGTGGTCTTGATTGCTGCAGGTGCTGTGACGGCAGAGGGCCTGAAGGCGGTTGCGGCGTTGTTGGGGGCCGTCGCCTGGCCGTTGCTGCTCGGTGCCGTCCTATGGGGCTTCCGGGGCAGCGTCACCGCTCTTCTCGCGCGGACGAAGACCTGGAAGGGCCCGGGTGGCCTTGAGTGGGAGGGGTATCGGGAGGTCGCTGAAAAGCAGGCAACCCTGCAGGATGAGCTGACCCAGAACGGGGTCCTCCTAGCCGGCACGAGCCCGGTCTCGTCCACTGGTGATGGCGAGGGGGGCCAAGAAGAACCACCTGAGGACCTAACAAAGCCACGGAAGCGGGCGATCGAGGAACTGGTTCAGGGGGCAGCCGAGTGGGGGGCAGCTCGCGGTCGACTAGGTCTCGACGTGAACGGCACGGCGATCGATTGGGGTGATGACGGGCTGCCCCGCCTCGTGACACCAGTGCGGCCGAAGGCAGACCAGTTTGCCTCGGAAGACGAAATCGTTGGTGCCGCGCGGCTGAGAAACGCGCGCCGAAGGGTGGCAGCCCTCCAGGCCCAGTTCGAGCACGCGGACGCGGTTGACTCTGCGCGGGCGCAGTACATATACGGCGAATTGATGAGGGCCACGGAACACGTCGATGATCTTGAACGGCGGCATGCACAGGACTGACATCGTGCGAAGCCAGCACAGCCCAACAGCGACCGGTAAGACCTAGCAGTGGTATCGAGCTGTTAGCGGCGCTCACCGCCGGCTGCACCGTCCCTACACCTGGGACAACGGGCTGCTGAAGGTCAACGGCCACAAGGACATCGACCCCCTGCGCGTGGAGGGGCCGGGCCGATCCTGCCGCCGTAGACCGAACTCGACGTCACCAACACGACTCGGGAAGTCGGTGGCATCTGAGGGCGCGGCGGTCGTAGGGCATAGACGTGTCCTGATTGTCGGATTGACCTGGCGCTCGCGGCCGCGGTCCTCGCCGCCGCGGGGGCGGTGCCGCGCCGCGCCGTCGACCGGCTCGTGCTGCTGGGCCAGCTCGGGCTGCCCGCGGTCCTGGCGGCGGCGCGCGCCGGGCACCCGCAGGTGGTGGTGCCGGAGGCCAAGGCCAACGAGGCGGCGCTGGTCGACCGCATCGAGGTGCTGCTGCCCGCCGCCACGCTGGCTCAGGTGATCGCGCTTCTGGCCGGCAAGGCCGCCCTCGGTCTTCTTTCCCTCGGACCGCGTCGCCGTCCGGGCCACCTGCCGGATCGGGTTCGGCTTCCCGCACCCCGCCGCCCTCCTCCGCATCCGGCTCGCCGCGAGCTGATCGACCACCTGGCGCGGCGTCAACGTCATCGGAGCCCGCCCACGATCACAGTGCGGGCTGCACGCCGGAGCGATGGCCGAGCGCGTCTTCCGTCCCTTCAACGCCGGAAGCTCGACCCGCATCGAGTCCAGGACATGAGGAGCCCCCCGAGCGCGTCCACTCGGGGGGCTTCCTGGCGGAAGCGGCTTCTCGGGCCACTACTGCCCAGCAGTTATCGCTTCGTCTCGCCGCACTGACCTAGTTCGGTTACGTTGCCGTTCCACAAGATCACGGGGAGATCGAAGATGAAGCAAGGATTGGTGTCTGCTGCCCTAGCTGCTATCGCATGCTGCGCGAGCCTTACAGCTTGCGGCGGCGGACCAGTTACGGACGACGAGGCGTCAGCTTTCCTCGATGTGGCCCGCGACAAAGTGCCGGGTGCGGCCAACTACAACGATGACGTACTAACGGCGATGGCGGAGCAGGTCTGTCAGGTGCTCAAACAGGAGCACACCACGGCGGGTGACGCGCTCGACGTAATGGACAACTACAAGAGCCTCACAGCGGAGGAACAGGCAACCATCGTCGGTATCGCCGTGGGATCAGCGTGCCCGGAGTACAAGAACAAGATCACTACGGGCTGACGAGGACTGCACGAGCTGGCAGAGTCCGCGCTCATGGTGAACGGGGATGCGGTCGTCGGGGGCTACCCATCGAGGCTGGAGCGATGGGTGGAGGTGACCGAGTGGCCGCTGATCGTGGCGGCGCTGGCCTTCCTCGTGGCCTACGCCTGGCCGATCCTCGACCGTGACCTACCAGCCGGTGTCGTGCTGGCGTGCACCGCGATCACCTGGGTTGCCTGGGCGGCATTCACCATCGACTTCTGCGCGCGCGTAACCCTGGCGTCGGATCGGCGGCGGTACGTCCTCCACCACCTTCTTGATCTCGCGGTCATAGCGCTTCCGCTTCTGCGCCCGCTGCGCCTTCTCCGGCTCGTCGCGGTCATCGGTGTGCTGAACCGCCAGGCGGGGTCCTCCCTCCGAGGCCAGGTTGTCGTCTACGTGGCTGGGACCACGACGCTGCTCTCGGCCCTGGCCGCCCTGGCCATGCTGGACGCCGAGCGCGACGCGCCCAGCGCCAACATCACCTCGATCGGCGATGCGCTGTGGTGGGCGGTCACCACGATCACCACCGTCGGATATGGGGATCGGTACCCCACGACGACGACGGGGCGCGCCATCGCCCTCGGTCTGATGCTCGCGGGGATCGCCCTGCTCGGTGTCGTGACGGCCACCCTCGCCTCATGGCTCGTCGAACGGGTGCGCGCCGAGAACGTCGCCGACAGGGCTGCGACGGTGGCACACGTCGAGGAGTTGATGGCCGAGGTCCGGGCCCTGCGCGCGGAGCTGCGAGACCTGCAGGGCTCAGGATCGTGACGGGTGAACCAGCCCACGACGACCGCGACCAGCAGCAGGACAGCCACTGACAAGGCCTTGGCCGTCCACCAGCAGAGCCGAAGCAGCGCAACCATTGCCCAGCCGCAGGAGCAGAGCAGCGCGATCCCGAGGCCTGCCCGTGGGGGCGCGCTGAACCGGGTAAAGGTCAGCGGCCCGCCCCCAGTGACGTTGCGCGTGCCACGGGTCCTCCTTCCTGGGCGGTCAGCCGACGTTGACCTTGATGCGTCGGCCCGGCGAGGTCCAACGGGAAGAGGGCTTCGTCCGACACCATGGCCTACCGTTCGCCCGTGCTCGCCAGCGTCCTCCCCGGTGTCCGCGATGTTCGAGTGCCATTGGCTTCCGGCCTTCTCTGGTTGCTGTCGGCTTGGCTCGTGCTTGAACCTCACTTTCCCGACGCAGCGCCAGAGCCGGGAACATTTCTGGCACGCATCTACCCGCTCGTCGAGTTTTTTGGGGTCGGGGGAGTGGTCGGGGCGATCCTGTTTACCGCCTACCTCGTAGGCATCATCGTGGCGTTCGAGAGGGTGCGACTAGGGCAAATCCCGAGCAAGGTTGATGGGCTGATGGCGTCGTCCACGTACGACCACCTCAAAAGCTACTTGTCCCCAGACCTTCAAAAGGCTGTGAAGGAGCTAGAGGAGCACGGCCAGTGGAGGACGGCGGAGACGGCCGCGGGGCACAGTCACCAGGCGCAGGAAGCGTGGAGCACTGAGATCGCCTATGACTTGTACCGGGAGGAATCTGCCCTAGCGAACCGGCTGCGCATCCAGAGCAATAAAGAGGTGTACCAGTCTTACGATGCGAAGGTCGCAGAGGCAAATTTTCGCCAGGCGATAGCCCTTCCGCTCGCCGTCTTGGCTCTCGTGCTTGCACTTAACGTGTCTTGGTTCTGGCTCGCGGCGTGGTTGATCCCAGCGCTCCTTTTGGTTTTGGCGGGGTCCGCTCGCAAGGAGACGAGGTCGGAATTGATCGAGGCGGTAATCGGTAATCTCATAGAGTCGACCAGTATTCAGCATTTCCGAACAGCTGCTGAAGATGGCGACGTCCCAGTACTCATTGCTTCTCTGAAGGGGCAGGCGGGCATATACGTGCCGCACGAATCGCCCCATGACGACGGCCACGAACGTCGGCGAGTGGTGCCACGCCGAGAGGGCGCCTAGGCGGGTCAAGTAGGGGGCGCATCCCGGGGATGGGGAGGCTAGCCACCTGCCTAACAGACGGTCTCCGGTGTCACCTCTAGGGCGTGGGTGCGCCGACCTTGCGTCCCACGCCAAACGGCGGACGGCCATCCAAGCCGTCCGCCGTTTGGTTGACAGGTCAGAGCCCGGCCGCGTGCACGCCGTAGGCCGCCTGCGCTGGGGTGAAGCCGTCGTACTCCAACTGCTGGACCAGGCCGGAATGCGAAAAGTGCGTGTAGCCGAGGTAGTCCTTCGCCTTCAAGGCTGCCTGCTCATTCCAGTCGGCGTTCACGTTGTCCACCGCGTAGGTGGCGTCAGCGTTCGAGAAGCCCTCGTACTCCAACTGCTTGATCAGACCCGTGCGGGAGAAGGACGTGTAGCCCAGGTAGTCCTGCGCCTTCCCGAGCGCGTTCTGCTGACCGGCGGTCTGGGCAGCGAGTGCCGCCGCCTCCGACGCCGAGGCTGCCGCCGCTGATGACTCGGCTGCCGCCTGGACCGCCTGGGCGGACGACTCGGCTGCCGCCGCCGCCGACGACTCGGCCGCCGCCTGGGCCGCCTGGGCGGACGACTCGGCGGCCGCCGACGATGCCGCCGCGTCCGCCGAGAGCTTCGCCACGGCCGAGGATTGAGCGGCGATGGCCGAGTTCTCCGCCGCCAAATGTGACGCCGACGCTGCCGCCGCTGATGAGGACGATGAAGTGGAAGCGGCCGGCCCGCAGCCGGTGAGGATGAACGCGCCGAGCGCACCCACCGGGAGAAGCAGCGACCGCCCACGCCGCTTCTTCTTGGACTTCTGTGGTGGAGCCTCCGAAGTGCCGATCATGTCGCCCCCGTTTGCACTTGACACAGGCTCTGCTCTCCGCTTCGGGTCAGTTGGGTTAAGCAACTGACTAGTTTCCGAACAGATTCGCAGGTCGAGCCATGGCTGACAAGGACCTCGGACGGGGTGAGGAAGACACCACCCACCGGGCTATCCAGCAGTGTCGGGCCGGGCCGTCGCCCCGTGTCCCCAAGCGGCCCCTTAGGGACACCACGCGGGTCCCCCGTGGATGCGATGATCCTGCAAGGCGAGTCCATTGAAGCTGGTCGCCCCAAGGGACCGATGGCGATGGAGCGGAAGCGCATACCCAACTGGCTTTGGGCCCTGGCGGGCGTCGCCACGGTCGGCCTAGTCCTCTTCGTGCTCTGGTGGGGCCCGTGGCTGTTCACCCGGTACCCCAACCACGCGCTCACTTCTGACCAGAAGCTCAAGGCCGTCAACGACGTCCGGACCACACTGGTGCAAGCCGTCGGCGGTCTGGTCGTGGCCGCCGGCCTGATCGTCACCTACCGCACCTTCAGGCAGAACCAGCGTGCTGAGGCAGACCGGCGGGACGAACAGGACCGCACCTACCAGCTGAGCCTGCAAGATCAGGAAAAGCGATGGGCTGAACAGGACAGGGCATACCAACTGAACCTGGCCGCACAGGTCACCGACACCTATACCAAAGCCGTCGAGCAACTCGGCCACACCGAGGCCCCGGTCCGGCTAGGTGCTCTGTACTCCCTGGCGAGCGTCGCCGAGGACAACCCTCCACGGCGCCAGAACGTCGCCGACGTGCTCTGCGCCTACCTACGGATGCCCTACACGCCTCCCAAGCATGACTCCGTCGAGTCGCTACCCCTGGCTGCCGACCAGGAGCGGGAACGAAATGCAGCGCAGGAGCTCCAAGTCCGGCAGACCGCCCAGCGACTCCTCGCCGATCACCTCCGCCGATCCCCGAACGTCTCGGGCGAGGACGCCCAGCGCATCAAGGCGTCCCCCGAGGAGACCTTCTGGCCGGGCATCAGCCTCGACCTGACCGGCGCCACCCTGGTCGACCTCAGCATGGTGGGCACATCTGTCATCGAAGCGAGGTTTACAAAGGCGATCTTCTCCGGCGACGCCTTCTTCGGCGGGGCGGCCTTCTCCCGCTTCGCCGTGTTCGACGGGGCGGCCTTCTCCGGCATCGCCGTGTTCGACGGGGCGGCCTTCTCCGACGGCGCCTTCTTCGGCGGGGCGGCCTTCTCCGGCGGCGCCTCGTTCGGCGGGGCGGCCTTCTCCCGCTTCGCCGTGTTCGACGAGGCGGCCTTCTCCGGCATCGCCGTGTTCAACGGGGCTGCCTTCTCCGGCGGCGCGGGGTTCGCCCGGGCGACCTTCTCCAGCGGCGCCTCGTTCGACCGGGCGACCTTCTCCAGCGGCGCCTCGTTCGACCGGGCGACCTTCTCCGGCGACGCCCGGTTCGACGGGGCGGCCTTCTCCGACGGCGCCTCGTTCGACCGGGCG
>JAOPYH010000497.1 GCA_025964715.1 Streptosporangiaceae bacterium
CTGGCCGGAAGGCTCCAAGACCCCAGGGCCTGGGCAGGCAGGGCCTGGGCAAGGCGGCCAGAATGCCGGTTCGCAGCCGGCCGGCCGGCCGGGGCAGCTACCCCTATCCGAGAACCGCACAGTTCCCCGCGCCAAGGCGATGGACAAGTCCAAAGACGCCGCCCGTGTCACGGCCGACGATACGACTGGAAAGGGTGGGCCCGATGGCGACTCCTGACGGCGCCGACCGTACGTACGGCAACTGGCGCAAACCGGCCTCACCGGGGATCGGCAAACTCGGGCTGCTGGGCACGCTCATCCTGCTCTTCGGGCTGGTGTGCGTGGTCATCGGCATGATGATCCAGGTATGGGCCGGGGTGATCACCGCAGTGGTGGTCGCGGTGATCCTGGTGCCGCTGGTGATCCAGGACAGGCACGGACGCAACGCCCTGCAGGCGATGACCGCACGGATGGCATGGTGGCGAGGCCGCTCGGAGGGCTGGCACCTGTACCGATCCGGGCCCCTGGGCATCACCGCCCACGGCTCCTGCCGGCTGCCCGGGCTGCTCGCCGCCTCACGGCTGGTGGACGCCCAGGACGCCTACGGCAATCCGTTCGGGCTCCTGGCCATTCCCTCCACCGGCCACTACACAGTGGTGATGGAGTGCGGCGCCGACGGCGCCTCGCTGGTCGACAAGGAGCAGATCGACACCTGGGTGGCCTACTGGGGCGCGTGGCTGTCCAGCCTGTCCTTCGAGCCGGCGCTCGTGTCGGCCTCGGTCACCATCGAGACGGCTCCCGACCTCGGGCACCGTCTCGAGCGGGAGGTCTCGGCGAACATCGACCCCAACGCCCCTGCACTGGCCCGTCAGGTCCTGCAGGAGGTAATGCGGAACTACCCGGCCGGCTCGGCGCAGGTGTCCACCCGCGTGGCCGTCACCTACTCGGCGGCGGTACGGCCGGGTGGGAAGAGACGCGACGTGCCGGAGATGGCCAGGGAGATCGGCACCCGTCTCCCGGGGCTGGCCTCCGGTCTCGCGATGACCGGTGCGGGGAACGCCCGGGCGATGACCTCGCAGCAGCTCGCCAAGGCCGTACGGGTGGCCTACGACCCGGCCGCGCAGTCACTGCTGGAGACGCTGCCGCCCGACCAGGGACCGAGCTGGGACGATGCCGGCCCGGCGGCCGCACAGGAGTCGTGGGACCACTACGTCCACGACTCGGGCGCCTCCATCACGTGGGGCATGTCGGAGGCCCCGCGCGGTGAGGTTCTCTCCAGCGTCATGACCGGCCTGGTCTCCCCGCACGCCGACATCGCGCGCAAACGGGTGACCTTGCTCTACCGCCCCTACGACCCCGGCGCCGCGGCCAAGCTCGTGGAGCGCGACCGCAAGGACGCGCGCTTCCGCATCACCGGAGCCAACACCGCGGCCCGGGACACGATCGCCGTGACCGCGGCCGACCAGTCCGCTCGTGAGGAGGCCAAGGGCGCCGGGCTGGTGCGGTTCGCCATGCTCGTCACCGCAACCGTACGGTCGGTGGAAGATCTCCCGGCGGCCTCCGCCGCGATCGACTCCCTCGCGCCGACGGCCCGCGTGCAGCTGCGTCCGATGTACGGGGCGCAGGCCTCGGCGTTCGCCGCCGCTCTGCCGCTGGGGATCGTGCTGCCCGACCATCTTCAGGTGCCCGCGCTCGTACGGGAGGCGATGTGACCAGCCCCGATAACTCTCCGGCGGCGCGGCGGCCCGGGCCGCGCGGGTTCGGCGGCCGCGGCGGCGGCCACACCTCCTATGTGGAAGCGCCGCCCGAGTGGCGGGGCACCACCGTCCAGGTGTGCGGGTTGTGGCCGTTCGGCGCCGGGAGCGGCACACCGATGATCGGCGTGCCCATCGGCCGCGAGCTCGGCGGCGGCGCCACGTTGTGCTGCGACCCCATCTCCTGGTTCCAGCGGGCGGGCTTGATCCACAACCCGTCGATGCTCCTTCTGGGCAAACCCGGCCTGGGCAAGTCCACCCTCATCCGGCGCATGGTCGTCGGCCTGGCCGGATATGGCGTCTGGCCGATGGTCCTCGGTGACCTCAAGCCCGACTACGTCGACCTGATCAGCGCCATGGGCGGCCAGATCATCAAACTGGGCCGGGGCCTGGGGAGTCTCAACGTGCTCGACCCGGGCGAGAGCGCCGCAGCGGCCACCCGCCTGTCGGGAGAGGCCCGCCGCAAGCTCCAGGCCGACGCCCACGGCCGCCGCCTCAACATGGTGGCCGCCCTGATCACGGTCCTGAGGGGCGTGCCGGTCGCCGACACCGAACGTACGATCCTCAACGCCGCACTGCGGGTCCTGGACGAGCGCCACCACGGCGTCCCCATCCTCCCGGACCTGATCCGGGTGATCGACGAAGGCCCCGACCAGGTCCGCAATGTCACGCTGGCGCGGGGCAGCGAGGAGCGCTACCGCACCGCCGTGGACCCGCTGCACGCCTCCCTGCTGGGACTGCTGGACGGGCCGATGGGCGAGACCTTCGCCCGCCACACCACCACACCGATCCGGCTGGACTCCCCCGGCGGGGTGTGCATCGACATCAGCGGCATCGACGACGCCGATGCCGAGCTCCAGGCGGCCGTCCTGCTGGCCTGCTGGTCGGACGGCTTCGGGGCGGTGGAGGCCGCGCACGCCCTCGCCGACGAGGGGCTGGAACGGCAACGGAACTTCTTCGTCGTGCTCGACGAACTGTGGCGGGTCCTTCGGGCCGGGCGAGGCCTGGTCGACCGGGTCGACGCGCTCACCCGTCTCAACCGTCAGCGCGGCCTCGGCCAGGCCATGATCACCCACACCATGGCCGACCTGCTCGCCCTGCCCGACGAAGCCGACCGGATGAAGGCCAAGGGCTTCGCCGAACGCGCCGGCATGGTGATCTGCGGCGGGCTCCCGCAGTCGGAGATGGCCCCTCTCAACGAGGTCGTACGGATGTCATCAGCCGAGCAGAACATGATCGTGGACTGGTCCAGCCCACCGAGCTGGGACCCGACCCTCAACCGCGACGGCGAGCCGCCGGGCCGCGGAAAGTTCCTGGTCAAGGTGGGCGGACGGCCGGGGATCCCCTTCCACGTCGACCTCACCCCCGCCGAGACATCGGTGAACGACACCAACAAGAGGTGGGCGCACTCCACCACCCGCAGGAGCCCGGCCTAGCGCGCCACCATGACCACCCGCATGGTTTTCCGGCGTTGCGGCGGTTAACGTCCGTGCCGCTTGCGGTCACTCCACAATCCGCCCGTAACCGGATCTCCGCGGACCCATGTGCCCGGGCCGCTTTGCCATGAGTACCTATACGCATCGGCGGGTGATGCGTATAGGTACTCATGGCAAAGCAGGCGCGGTACGGCCGGCCCGCCTGTGACCGCCTGCTACCGAATCACGGCCGGTCATGGGCGGGCGGGCCGGCGGTGTGAGAAGCGGCTGTTCGAGTGCCTCTCAGGCGCCATCCCGTGTCCCTGCGGTCCTGAAACAGCACCTAGGTCAACGTGCTGATCACCACCTTGGTGGCCTTCGCGATCAGCGCGTCGTCGTACGTGGCGTTCTGGGTGGTCCGGCTGGACAGGATCGCGAGGACGATGGGGGCCCGGTGCGGGGGCCACACGACGGCGATGTCGTTGCGTGTTCCATAGCCGCCGGCGCCGGTCTTGTCACCGACCGTCCAGCCCGCCGGGACCCCCGCGCGGATCAGGGCCGCTCCCGTCGTGTTCCCTCGCAGCCAGTCGTTGAGGAGTGCGCGATCGGCCTTCGGGAGGGTGGTGCCGAGGGCGTACTTCCCCAGGTCGGCACTCAGGGCCCGTGGCGTGCTCGTGTCGCGGACGTCGCCCGGGACGGCGGCGTTGAGGTCGGTCTCGAGGCGGTCGGCGTGGGTAGTGACGTCACCGATCCTCTTCAGGTCGGCGCTCAGGCCGCTCGGGCCGCCGAGCTCGCGGAAGAGAAGATTGCCGGCCGTGTTGTCGCTGTAGCGGATCGCGGCGTCGCAGATCTCGCGGAGCGTCATCCCGGTGTCGACGTGCTGCTCGGTGATGGGCGAATAGCTGACCAGGTCGGCGCGGGTGTAGGTGACGACGCCGTCCAGCCGGCCGGCCGTCGTCCGCCGCAGCACGGCGGCGGCCGCGAGGGCCTTGTAGGTGGACGCGTAGGCGAACCGTTCGTCGGCGCGCCAGGCGACGGTGCGGTGGGTGCCGGTGTCCAGTGCCCAGACGCCGAGCCGGGCGTCGTACTCCCTCTCGAGGTCCTCGAACGCCCGATCGGCGTGCGTGATCGACGCCACTGTCGTCGTCGACGAAGCGGTGGACGCGCGCTCGGCCGTGGCGCACCCCGTCAGAGGGACGAGCGCGAGCGTGGCCAGCGCCGCGAGCGTGGCACGTCGAACGAAGCGGATGGGCCGGGTCGGGTCTTCCCGTCGTGAATCGGTCATGGCGAGTAGTCTCACGTCGCCGTTCGATGCCGTCAAAGACGGAAACAGCTGGTTTCATGCTGAAATGGCATAGGGTTGCCGCCGTGGATCTCCTCGGCGCCTGGAGCGCGTTCGTCAACGTGAGCGAGCGAGGAAGCTTCACCGAAGGCGCGGCGGCCACGCGCGTGCCGCAGTCGGTCGCGAGCCGCCGGATCGCCGCGCTCGAAAAGCACCTCGGGGAGCGGTTGTTCGACCGGTCGTCGCGCCGGGCGACGCTCACGCAGTTCGGCCGTGACATGCTGCCGTCGGCCAAGCGCCTCATCCGCCTCGCGGAGGCCATGGAGCACGAAGCGGAACGAGCCAAGCTCAGTCCCCTTCGCCTCGCCGTCCCCGACATCTGCACCGTGCACGACCTGGCACGACTCGACGCGCAGGCGCGCCGCAACGGCATCTACCTCGACTTCCATGCGGCCGGGCCGGCCGAACGGGCGGAACTCGTCCGATCCCGCGAGGTCCGCGCCGCCCTGACCGCGGTGCCGCCGGGCGACGCGACCTGGTCCGTGCGGCTCGGACTCGCCGGCGCCGGGAATCCCCTCGCGGAGACCATCTACGTCGAGACCCTCCGAGCAGGTCGAGCCGCGCAGGCGTCGCGGAGAAGCCGGATCTGGATCCAGCCCGAGGACGACGTCCCCCACATCCGCGACCACATGTTCCGGATCCGGGACGCCGTCGGCCTGCAGCCCGCGCAGGTCGCCGTCTCGACCACGCTCACCGCCGCCACCGCGGAGGTCCTCGGCTCGACGGACCTCCTCCTGTCCTCGCTCAGGCAGGCCGAGGAGTTGGGGCTGCACTGGCGCCCCATCGGCGAGATCGACCTCGTCCGCGGCTTCGAGGTGTCCGCCGCCGTCGGGGACGACGCGGAGCGCGTCCGGACCCGGCTGTGGCCGGCGATCGCTCGCTGCCTCGGCGCACACGACCGGAACGGAGCGACGCCATGAGCGTCGAGCGCCTGATCCTTGACCTCCGGCGGACGCTCGACGACGCGGGCCTTGTCGGGTCGTTCCTGGTCCGGGACCTGCACTCCGGTGACGAGCTCGGCATCGATCCGGACCTGGAGTTCCCGAGCGCCTCGCTGGTCAAGATCCCGCTCGCCATCGCGACGCTCGAACGCATCCGCACAGGTGAACTCGACGGCTCCACGCAGATCCTCGTGCAACCGGGCGGGATCACCACCCCGGGGCCGACCGGGCTGAGCAGGTTCCGCCACCCCGCCCGTATCGCCGTCGACGACCTGCTCTACCTCAGCACCGCCGTGAGCGACGGCACGGCGGCGGACGCGTTGTTCGACCTCACCCCGCCCGCCGAGGTCGCGGCGATGCTCCAAGGGCTCGGGCTCCGCGGCATCACGGTCCGCCACACCGTCCGGGACCTCAACGAGACCCTGGCGGAACGTCTCGACCCCGCCGACGTTCATTTCGCCCACTTCCTCGCCATCGAGGCGGGGACGGCCGGGCGGGGACACCGGGTCCCGCAACTCGACGTGACCCGCGCGAACTCGGGATCCGCGCGAGCGTTCGTCGAACTGCTGCAGGCGCTGTGGACGCCGTCCGCGATCGATGCGGGCGTCACCGAGCGCGTGCGGGCCCTCATGGCCGACAACGTCCTGCGGCACCGGCTGGCACCCGATTTCAGTTCCGACGCATCAAAGTGGTCCTCCAAGACCGGGACGCTGCTCAACCTCCGCCACGAGATCGGCGTCGTCGAGCACGCCGACGGCCAGGTCTTCGGCGTCGCCGTCCTCACGGAGTCACGCGTGCCGGCCATCACCCAGCCCGGAGCCGAGGCGCTCATGGCGCAGGTCGCGCGGACCCTCCGCGACCGGTTGCGGCAGATGTGATCGCAGGGTCACGCGTCCGGCATTGGGCCACCGGTCATCAGGGGTGTCCGGTCAGGCCGTGGGCGAGGGCCATGCCGCAGTAGGCGGCCCCCAGCCCGGCGGCGATGGACGCGACCACGTTCAGCAGCGCGTAGGTGCGTGCGCCGTCCTCGGCCAGCCGTAGCGTCTCGTACCCGAAGGTGGAGTAGGTGGTCAGCGCGCCGCAGAACCCGGTCCCGGCCACCGCCATCACCGCCGAGCCCGCGGGGAGGTCGACCAAGAATCCCAGCAGCGCCGACCCTGCGACCGGAGCGCCAGGCGGTCGGCAACATCGGCTACTGGGAACGCGTCTGGCGGGAAGAGACCGTGTACGAGACCGGCTGGAACGTCCTGCCGCCGTTTCAGGGCAGAGGCATAGCGGCAGCCGCCGCCACCGTCGCGGCCGCCGGTGCGGAGCGAGAACACAGGTACATCCACGCGTTCCCGTCGGTCGACAACCCAGCGTCCAACGCGATCTGCCACAAGCTCGGCTTCTCGCTCGTCGCCGAGTGCGACTTCGAGTACCCGCCGGGGAGCTTCATGCGATGCAACGACTGGCGCCTGGACCTCACCAGATCACTCCAGGGCGAGGCCTGGTTGGGAACAAGAACGGTCCGCCTGTAGTTTGTACGTCGGTGGCCGGTGTGATCAGTGTCCCCGGGCCTCACCTATAGCCTTCGCGGAATACCGTTCGGCTGGAGCCGCGTTGAGCCTTGTCGCCGACTGGCGGCCTGCACACCGGTACACATACGTTCGAAGGCCCCGCCAGGGATTCCTGGCGGGGCCTTCGGCGTTCACGGCGGGTCGTGGAGCAGGGCTTCAGGTGCAGCGGGGCAGTCCGTCGACGGCCGAGATCAGGAGTTCGAGGCCGAACTCGAAGTCGGCCTCGGGGTCGTAGCGTGCGAGGTCCGGCGCCAGCGCGATCACATGCGGGAACTCGGCCGGGTCGAGCTGGCCCATGGCCTCGACGGCGTCACCGGGCAGGTGGTCGAGCATCTTCGCCGCGCCGATGTCGCGCATCTGGGCGCCGAGCGCGTAGGCGAACAGGGCCCGCATGATCCGCACGGAGGTCGGGCCGTCGAACCCCGCCGCGTCGGCGAGCGCGAGGGCCCGCTCGGTGGGCCGCAGCCCGACGGGCACATCGATCTGGTGCGTCATCGCCACCGACATGCTGCGCGGATGGTCGTGGGCGGCCTTGCGGAAGGCCCGCACCAGCGCGCGGGCGCTGTCCTTCCAGTCCTCTCCCGGGTCTTCGGGCAGGTCGAGGGCCGCCACGGCGTGTTCGGCCACGCCCTGCAGAAGGGCCGCTTTGTTGGGAACGTGGTTGTAGAGGGACATGACCGCCACGCCGAGTTCGGCCGCCACCCCGCGCATCGACAGCGCGTTCACGCCGTCCCGCTCGATCAGCTCGACGGCGGCGTGCACGATGGCCTCGCGCGTCAGCGCCCGCCGCAGGACGAGGCGGGGCGGCTTCCTGTTCGTCGGAACCGGCGGCACCGGCACACCTCCCTCTTGGACCGTTGACACCCTAACGAAGCACGTGTCACCGTACGTACATCGTACGTCGCACGTACGTTGTACGTCGTTGCCTCCGGAGGAGCTGCAGCCCATGTCGACTCACGATCTCTACACCGCTCCCGTCGATCGGTCCGGCTGGGAAGTGCCCCTGAGCGGCGAGACCCGGTTCACCTGGGAGTACGACGACGGCCGTGACCGGCTGCTGGCGCTGTACCAAAAGGGCAAGGACAAGCAGTGGGACTCGGTCAAGCGCATCGACTGGGACCTGGAGGTCGACCCGCACAACGCACTCGGCGTGCCGGACCAGTCCCTGGCGATCTACGGCACCAGGTACTGGGACGCCATGAACGAGGCCGACCGCAAGGAGCTGCGCCGCCACTCGGTCTCGTGGCAGTTCTCCCAGTTCATGCACGGCGAGCAGGGCGCCATGATCACTGGGGCCCGCATCGTCGAGACCGTCCCGGACCTGGACGCCAAGTTCTACTCGGCCACCCAGACCATGGACGAGGCCCGGCACGTCGAGGTCTTCTCCACGTTCCTGCAGGACAAGATCGGGATGGTCTATCCGATCAACGACAAGCTCCAGGACCTGCTCGGCGAGACGCTCAGCGACTCGCGCTGGGACATGCCCTACCTGGGCATGCAGGTCCTCATCGAAGGGCTCGCGCTGGCGGCCTTCGGCCTGGCCCGCGACATCACCACCCAGCCGCTGCCCAAGCAGATCCTGTCCTACGTCATGCAGGACGAGGCGCGGCACGTCGCCTTCGGCCGCCTCGCGCTGCGCGACTACTACAAGCAGCTGTCGCCGGCCGAGCTGCGCGAACGCGAGGAATTCGTGATCGAGGGCTGCTACCTCATGCGCGACCGCATCCGCGGCACCGAGGTCTGGGAGAACTTCGGCATCCCCCGGGCGGAGATCAGCGAAATGCTGGACGGCTCCCGCTATCAGAGGGCGTTCCAGAGCCTGCTGTTCAGCCGCATCGTGCCGTGCGTGAAGGACATCGGCCTGTGGAGCGAGCGTATCCAGGCCACCTATGACGACATGGGCGTGCTGGATATGTCCAAGTCCGACCTCGATGCCCTGATGAAGCAGGACGAGGACATCGCCGACCGGCTCGACGCCGAGCGCTTCGCCACCGAAGAGGCCGACCGCCGCCAGGAGGTCGACCAAGTGATCGCCGACGCCACGCCCTGAGGGTCAGCGCCGAACACCGACTGCGCTACGCTCCGGCCAGCTCAGCGCGTACAGGCTCGGGCTCGTGTCGCTCAGCCGCGCCCGCATGCCCCGAAAGGACACAAGCCCTATGGCAGTTTTCTCGCTTCGCAACGCCGGAGTCCTGCTGGCCGCCACCGGCGCCGCGCACTTCGCCGTCCCCAAGCGGTTCGAGGCCGTCACGGCCCTGGCCTTTCCGGAGAACACCGGACAGTGGGTCTACCGCAACGGCGCCACCGAGCTCGCGCTCGGCCTGGCGCTGGCCGTCCCGCGCACCCGCAAGCTCGGCGCCGCGGGCGTCGCCGCCTACACCGCGTGGCTGGGCACCCGGGCCCGCGCGGGGCGCTGATGATGATCGACTCCGAGGGGCTGCGGCTCCTCGTACGGGAGAGCGGGCCGGCGGACGGGCCGACGGTCGTGCTGGTGCACGGCTATCCCGACACCTCGCAGGTGTGGGAGGACGTGGCCGCAGGCCTGCGCGACCGCTTCCACGTGGTGGCCTATGACGTACGGGGAGCGGGTGGATCTGACTGCCCCGCCGGGCGGGAGGGGTTCACCCTGGATCACCTCGTCACCGACCTGGGCGCGGTGATCGACGCGACCAGCCCCGATCGGCCGGTGCATCTGGTCGGGCACGACTGGGGCTCGATCCAGAGCTGGGAAGCGGTCACGACCGACCGGCTCGCCGGGCGGATCGCCTCCTTCACCTCCATCTCCGGGCCCTGCCTGGACCACGTCGGGCACCTGTCCCGCCGGCAGCGGACGTCGGCGTCGCCGCGCGACCTCGGCCGGTTCGCGGTCCAGGTCCTCCGCTCGCAGTACATCACCGCCTTTCACGCCCCCCGGGTGCCCGAACTGCTGTGGCGGTCCGGGTGGGCGGGAGCAGCGCTGTTCGGCGGCCTTCGCCGCCGCTACGGAGTCGAGCCCAGGGCCGGGCATCCGGCCCGTACGCTCCACCAAGACGGTGCCCAGGGGCTCGAGCTCTACCGCGCGAACATGCGGCAGCGGCTGGGGCGGCCCGGCGAGCGCCGCACCGACCTGCCGGTGCAGCTCATCGTGCCGACCCAGGACGGCTATGTCACTCCGTACCTGGCCGAGCACGCCCCCGCACCGTGGGTGGCGAACCTGCGAGTGCACCGGATCCACGCCGGGCACTGGGTGCCGCGCACCCACCCCGCCCAGGTGGCCGGCCTGATCGCCTCGTTCGCCGGCCAGGTCGAAGAGGGCGCGCTCACCCAGCCGAGCGGACGCTGAAGCCGCAGGTCAAGAGCGGGTAGCCGGCAGTTTGACGGCTGCCCGCGGGGGTACCCCAGCCGAATGACCGAGCAGCGACAGCGACTCGGCCCGCGCGGCGACACGGGGCACAGCACCATCCCGACGCGGAGGTTACTGGACCGCACCGTCGCCTTCCTGGCCGAGGGCTACACCTTCTTCGTCCGCCGCTTCGAGCGCTGGGGCACTGATGCGTTCGAGATGCGGCTGCTGGGCCGGACGGCCCTGTGCACCCGCGGCCGCGAGGCGGCGCAACTGTTCTACGACCGCTCGAGGGTCCGTCACGCCAGGATGGTGCCGCGCCCGATCCGCCGGACGCTGTTCGGCGAGGGCGCGGTGCACCTCCTCGACGGCGCGGAGCACCGGCACCGCAAGGCCATGTTCCTGTCGGTGACCGCCGACCCCGCCGCCCTCGCCGCGCTGTCCGAGATCGCCGCCGACCGGTGGAATGCCGCCGCGAGCCGCTGGGAGACGACCGAGGGCGTCGCCTTGTTCGACGAGGCAGTCGTGACCCTCGGGGAGATCGCGTTCGCCTGGGCCGGCATCCCGGTCGAGCGGGCGGAGGCCGTCTCCAGGGCGCGGGACCTGGCCCAGATCGTCGACTCGTTCGGCAGCTTCGGGCCTCGCCAGGTGCGCGGCCGGATGGCCCGCTGGCGGACCGAGCCGTGGGCCTGGCGGCTGATCCGCGGGGTCCGCGCCGGCGAGCTGGACCCGCCGGCCGGGAGCCCGCTGCAGGTCGTCGCCTCGCACCGGGACCTCGACGGTGAGCTGCTGGACCCGCGGACCGCCGCGGTCGAGCTGCTCAACATCGTCCGTCCCATCGTCGCGGTGTCCTGGTTCGTCACCTTCGCCGCGCTGGCACTGCAGACCCATCCCGAGTGGCGCGCCCGGCTGGCCGACGGTGACGAGGACCTGCTGGAGGCGTTCGCCCACGAGGTCCGCCGTCTCTACCCGTTCGCCCCGGCCCTCGCCGACCGGGCCCGGCGGGACTTCCACTGGAGGGGGCACCGCGTCCCCCGCCGCCGCATGATCGTCCTGGACGTCTATGGCACCTGCCACGACCCGGCCCTGTGGCCGGACCCGCAGCGCTTCGACCCGGAGCGGTTCGTCGGCCGGGAACCGGACCCGTTCGCCTTCGTCCCGCACGGCGGCGGCGATCCGGCCACCGGCCACCGCTGCGCGGGCGAGAGGGTCACGGTCGAGCTCCTCAAGGGAGCGACCCTGCTGCTGACCCGGCTGAACTACGACGTTCCGCGGCAGGACCTGCGCTTCCCGCTGACCCGGATGCCGACCCGCCCGCGAAGCGGCTTCGTGATCGCGAACGTGCGGCGCGCGGCCGCGCTCCGCGCCCGCCACGCCGCGCCTTCGAGGTGACACGGCATGCCTGATGACGTCGATGAGATCCGCGGGATGGCACTCCAGCTGGAGTACGAGGCCGATCTCGACCCGCTGCTGAATCGCATCGGCGATGCCCGCTGCGTCCTCATCGGCGAGGCCAGCCACGGCACTCACGACTACTACGCCTGGCGAGCGGCGCTGACCCGCCGGCTCATCAGCGAGCGCGGCTTCTCGTTCGTGGGGGTGGAGGGCGACTGGCCGGACTGCTGGCAGCTCAACCGCTGCGTGACGCTGGCGGACGGCGCACCGGAGGATCCGCGGGAGGTCCTGACCCGCTTCCGGCGCTGGCCGACCTGGATGTGGGCCAACATCGAGGTGGTGAACTTCTGTCAGTGGCTGCGCGACCACAACGCCGGCCTGCCGCCCGAGCGGCGTACCGGGTTCTACGGCCTGGACGTCTACAGCCTGTGGGAGTCACTGCGGGCCATCATTCTCTACCTGGTGGAGCACCGGCCGGAGTACGTGGAGACGGCGCTGGAGGCCTACCGCTGCTTCGAACCGTACGGCGAGGATCCGCAGGCGTACGCGCGCGGCACGCGCCTGGTCCCCGAAGGGTGTTCCGGCGAGGTGCTGAGCCTGCTGAACGAGTTGCGCGGCGCGGTGGAACCGGTCCACACCGACGATCCGGCGGAGCTGTTCAACGCCAGGCAGAACGCCGAGGTCACGGCGGGTGCCGAGCAGTACTACCGCGCCATGATCGGCGGAGGGCCGGAATCGTGGAACGGCCGGGACACGCACATGGCCGACACCCTCGACCGGCTGATGGACTTCTACGGCGCGGACGCACGGGCGGTCGTCTGGGCGCACATCCCCCATGTCGGGGATGCCCGCGCCACCAATATGGCTCGCTACGGGATGACCAACCTCGGCCAGCTCACCAGGGACCGGTACGGCCGCGACCACGTCGTCCTGGTCGGCTTCGCCGGCGGGCACGGCGAGGTGGTGGCCGCCCCGCGCTGGGGCGCCCCCATGGAGATCATGCCCGTACCGCGGCCGCGGCCCGACTCGGTCGAGGCGCTGCTCGCCGAGACCCACCTGGACCACGCCCAGTTCATCTTCTCCGACCAGCCGGACGCCGGCTGGCTGAGGACCGAGCGCGGGCATCGCGCCATCGGCGTGGTCTATGACCCGGACCGCGACCACCAGCGCAACTACGTGCCCACCCGGCTCGGGGACCGCTATGACGCGCTGGGCTGGTTCGCGCGCACCTCGGCCGTCCGGCCGCTGCACCTGGAGGCCGCCCGCCGCGGCGAAATGGAAACGCTGCCCGCCGCGTGATCGTGCAAGCGGGTCACCCCAGATGCTTCAGCTTCGGCCACAGCACCGGCCATGGGGCGCGCTGGCCGCGGCAGACCCACACCGGCTTGCCCTGCTCCTGGTTGTCGAGACCGACGCCGTTGTCGATGTGGCCGGCGGTCACGTCCGTCCAGAAACCGCGCAGGTAGGCCTCGCCCTCCGCGCTCTCCGGCCCCACGAAGATCGTGGGACCGCCGGTGCCCGCGGGCCGCCCGAAGTACCAGAACCCGTTGTGGCCGCTGTATGCGCGAGGCAGGCCCAGCGCCGGCCCGTATCGGTCCAGGGCTCCCGCCTCCCCGTAGTTGCCCGTCACGATGGTCGTCCGGGAGCGCTCGGCGGCCGGGAGCGCGCGATGGACCCGGGCGACCTCCGCGGCGAACCTGGGCCAGCCGACGGTCTCGGCCGAGTCCTGGTTGACGTACGGCTGCGGGGTCTGGGCCAGCGAGCCGACGGGGTAGACGGGCAGGGTGAACGCCACGGCGCCGACGCCGCTGATCACGTACGCCGGGACCGAGATCGCCCAGCCCGCTCCGCGCGGGGCGCCCCGGCGCTCGACCTCGACGGCGCCCGCGGCCCACAGTGCCGCCCAGAGTCCCGCCACGTAGTACGGCTTGCCCGCGGTGACGAAGAAGACGACTGTCGACAGCAGGTAGGCGTAGGCGACGAAACGGTAGGACGCGAGCTCACGGGAGCGGAGCAAGCGCCACAGACCATAGATCCACAGCCAGGACAGCACCACCCCGGTGAGGAGGAGCTGGAACGGCAGGAAACCGGGCCGTCCGGCGAAATCGCCGGCGCCCGCGATCTGGTCGGCCATCTCCAGTTGTGGCCACCCGTGGCCGGCCTGCCAGAGCAGCCCGGGGACCAAGGCGAGCACGGCCACCGCCGCTCCGGCCGCCAGCATCGGGCGGCGCAGGAACGCCCGTGGCCCACCGATCAGCAGGCCCGCCACGATCGTGACGAGCAGGAAGACGACCAGGTATTTGACGTTCAGCGCCACGGCCGCCACGGCGCCCACGGCGAGCAGCAACCGCTGGTCGCGAGTGCGCACCCAGCGGACCACCAGCCACACCAGCGCTGTCGAGAGGAACACATCGAGCGTCGCGGTGTAGAGGGCGTGACCGATGGCGACGACGAAGGGGCAGACCGCGAATGCTCCGGCGGTGAGCAACTGGGCCCGGCGGCCGCCGCCCATCTCACGCGCCGTCAGGCCGGCGAGCACCACTCCCGCGGCGGACAAGAGGGCCGGCAGGAGCCGCAGCATGACGAGCGAGTCCCCGAACAGGGCCGTGATCGCCCGGGCGATCAGCGGGAGCAGTGGGGGCTGGTCGGGATAGCTCCAGTCCAGGTGTCTCGCGGCGACCCGGAAGTACAGCTCGTCGCGGTGGTAGCCGTACCGCGCGCTGACGGACAGCAGCACGACGGCCAGCGCGGTCGCGATCAGCAGCGTCGGCCTCCACGCCATCGCTGACGCCTCGGGGGGTGACCTGACCTCGGCGGCGCCGGGGGCCGTTGACGCGGGGGCGGGCATGCGTGAAACCTACGCCACGGATGTGTCGTTCGTCACGATCGTTCTTCCAGCCGGATCGAGGGTACGTAAGGCCGCGTGGCCGACAAGCTCAGCACCTACCGGGGCATGCGGGACACCGACCGGACTCCGGAGCCCGTGCCCGAGCAGTCCCCCCTCCCCCACGGCGCCGACAACACATTCGTGATCCAGGAGCACCACGCACGGCGGCTGCACTGGGACCTACGACTCGAGCGCGACGGCGTCCTGGTCTCGTGGGCCGTGCCCAAGGGCATCCCGATGGATTCGAAGACCAATCACCTCGCCGTGCACACCGAGGACCACCCGCTGGAGTACGCCATGTTCGAGGGGGAGATCCCCAAGGGCGAGTACGGCGGCGGACAGGTGATCATCTGGGACCGCGGCACCTACGAGACGGAGAAGTGGACCGACCGGGAGGTCAAGGTCGTCCTGCACGGCTCGCGGGTGTCGGGCCGCTATGTGCTCTTCCAGACCGACGGCAAGAACTGGATGATCCGCCGGATGGACCCGCCGGCCGATCCGGACGCCGAGCCGCTCCCGGAAGGGCTGCGGCCGATGCTGCCGCAGAAGCGCCGCCGGCTGCCGCGCGACCAGGAGGCGTACGGGTTCGAGTTCGCCTGGGGCGGCCGGCGCGCGCTGGCCTACATCTCGGGCGGCCGGGCCTCTCTCACCGACGGCACCGGACAGGACCTGACCCCGGTCGGGCTCGGCTCCGGGCTGGGCGCGGCCATGGGCGCGCGGCCGGCGCTGCTGGACGGCGAGCTGACCGAGATCGACGGCGAGGAGACCTACATGATCTTTGATCTGCTGCACCTCGACGGGCGCTCGCTGTTGGCGGAGCCGTACGAGAAGCGGCGTCAGCGGCTGGACCGGCTGAACCTCGCGGGCCCGTGCTGGCAGACCGCGCCGTGGTACGTCGGCGAGGGAACCGCCGTACGGGACGGCGCCTGCCGGCAGGGCCTTCCCGGCGTCCTCGCCAAACGCCTGGACTCCCCGTACGAGCCCGGAAAGCGCTCGGCCGCATGGCTCTTCATCCCCTGCTGACCCCGAACAGGCTCTAGCCGGCCTGTCCGTTCACCTCCAGGGTGACTCCCGGCTTCTCGGTCCAGAAGGCCAGCATGCCGACGATCTCCCGCACCTTCGGAAGGGGCTCCGGGTAGGACCAGACGACGTCCTCCGCGGCGCCGTCGCCGGTGTCCACCGACCAATAGACGGCGTCGCCCTTGAAGGGGCAGTGCGACGTGGTCGCCGATGGCGTGAGCAGGTCCATCTGCACGTCGTCCGCCGGCAGGTAGTAGCGGTCCGGCAAGCCGGTCTCGGTGAGTACGAGTGGCCGGGAGGAGGTGGCCACGACCGTGCCCTTCACCCGCACCACTACCTGGTCCGAGCCAGGCGTGACCTCGATGGCGTGTCCTCGTGTGTTCATAGGACCGATCCCATCAGACATACCCAGCGGCCACCAGCCGCGAAGGTCCGTCAGGCCAGCATGCCGCTGTCGTCGGGCAGCGGCCGAGCGGGATGCAGGTGGACAGGCTCATTACCGTCGAGGATGAAGGAGTGGTAGCGGAACTCCCAGGCTCCGCCGACGCGCCTGCCGTAGACGAAGCCCCTATAAGGCCGGTCAGCGCGATAGTCCTGTACGCAGAGCCGATGCCGGATGACCGCCCCGGGCAGCAGGGTATTGATGGCGTTGCGCAGTTTCATGTCCTTTTCAACTGCGTTTTCGCGTGGATCGGGGACCTGGTTTGAATCGACGTGGAACAGGTAGACGTCAGATCCGCTTTCGACGACGTAAACGGAACATCCCTCGATGGGGCCCGTGAAGATCCACTGGACTGCCGCGTCGAGCGAGCAGTAGCTCAGCTTGTTCTCCTGGTAGGGCAGGTAACGTACGCCGGCGTCGGTCTCGGTATCGGTCTTCACGATGCGTAGCTCACGGGCGCCCTTGCACAGGCGGGCCTCGGTATAGACGGTGAGGTCGGCGAAAGCGGCCGAGTCCGGTGTGCACAGCAGATAATCGCGGTTGTCCTGGCTCGCAGCGTGGCGCTTCCAGGTGAAACTGTTGATCTTATACTCGATACCGCCAAATGGGGAGAGGATGTGCGGGACCGCGCCCAGCGCTCCTTCCGCATTCGCCTTGAAGTCAATACCACCGTCACGTACGAGATCCGGCATGGCAGTAACCTCCTCGTGGGAGTAACGGGGGCAGGTCCGACTATCCCCGCGGTCCCGCGTACCCGCAACATCACCCTCCGAGATCTGCTCAGGAGACCCTCTTAACGGACGAGCCGATTCCCATTGGTCGCGCACGCCGCGGCGCGGTCGAGGAGCAGTGTGCGCTCGCGTGCGTTGCGAGTGAGCGATGCGGCGCGTTCGAGCTCCGCACGAGCTTCGTCGAGGCGGCCGAGTTCGGCGCGGAGGTCCCCGTGCACGCTCTGCAGGAGGTGGTAGCCCGGACACACCGGACGAACTTTTTCCTCAACCGGCCACAGCGAATTCACGTCGGGAGCGGCGGAGGAGGCTGATTGCCGCGACGATGCTCCAGAGCAACGCGAGAATGCGGCCGATGGGCAGCAGCACCGTGGCGGAGTACCAGGCCAGCGATATCACCGACAGGACCGCGGGAGTCGCGGCGACGAAGCCGAGCCAGCGGGCGACCCGCGGCAGCAGGTGCGCACGCGCGGATGCCAGGCAGGTCATCCCGACGAAGACGCCCAGACTGGCGATGTGTGCGACACCGCCGGTGAGGAAGTTCAGGTCCCGCACGGTCGTGACGACATCTGGTTGCGCGTCCGCGGCGA
Organism: Streptosporangiaceae bacterium; assembly: GCA_025964715.1. GTDB lineage: Bacteria > Actinomycetota > Actinomycetes > Streptosporangiales > Streptosporangiaceae > Actinomadura_C. The sequence continues at coordinate 17,375 of JAOPYH010000497.1, forward strand.
TCACGGCCAGCGTGCAGCCGAGGGCGGCCGAGGCCGCCAGAAAGACCCCCGCGAGGACCCCGCCAGTGGTGACCTGGCCACCCTCGGCCTCATCCCTGTCATGATCGGCGCCGTCGTCACCCAGCTGTTCGTACTCCGACCTGCTGACGATCACCGGGATCAAACCGCCGGCACAGCAGATCCAAACGGTCTATGACGAGATCGGCGAAAGCGATGGCGGGCCGTGGCCGCCGCCACGGCCCAAGGACCGGCCCGATCCCACCGCCGCCGAGTTCGAGGCCTCCGGCCACTTCGACCTCGTCGGGATACGCCGCCGGCTCGCCGAACGTCCAGACGGACAACTGGCCCGACACTGGTCCACCGTCCTGACAATCGGCCGACGCCTGTCACGTCTCTCAGCATGAACTTTACGAGCCGTTGCCGTTGTCACCCTCGGTGCCGGCGCCGTTGCCACCGTCGATGTCGATGTTGATGTCGATATCGACGTTCTTATCGATTTTATTGCCGGTGGCCTTCTCGGTGGCGGTGCCGGTGGCCTTGTCGTTGTCGCCGTCGCCGGGCGCAAGCTCAGCAGCGTTCGTGCCGGGGGCCTTGCTGCCCACGTACCCGGTCTGGCTCGCGGAGGCTATTCCCGACATGCCGAGAACTGCCCCAAGTACGACAGACGGGAGAAGGATCTGCGCTTTCCTTGATTCCTTCATAGAGATAGCCCTCCTTCGGAGTTGACGCCCGTATCACTCGGCGTACAGAGCTCGAGACGAAATCATTGCCTCGTTTCTCCATGACGCCGACTGGGACCGCCATTTCCGACATTAGCCCTAATTATCCCGACAAAGGCATGAGCAATCCCAAATCGTGTTCGGCGACAAGTAATCTCTGAGATGCGCGCGCACGCTCCTCGGTGCGACTTTTGGGCGGCCTTCTACATCGGGGCGGTGTAAGCGGCCGTCGTGCGGTCTGCCGCGGCCTGCGCGTCGGCCTCGTCCGTACCGGCCGCGACACTCGCGTCGCACCACTGGCGGCTGCTGAGGGAGATGAACCGCTTGCCCTCCTCGGACGCCGCCCAGGCCGCGCCCTCCTGCGGGTCCACGGCGTCTGCGCCCGAGAGATGCAGGGCCAGGCCTACGAGTCCCATGTCCCAGCCGACGCCGACCGCGCCGGGACCGAACTCGGCCCACCGCTCCTCATCGACGTGCGCGGTGTGCTCGAGCTCGAAACGCGTCCCGCCCTCCGGTTCGGCCGAGAGCCGGACTTCGATCCAGCTGACGTCCCCGCCGTACTCCCAGGTGGCGGCGAAGCTCTTCGGCGGGTCGCAACGCTCGACCGTTCCGCCCGCGTTGCCCTCGAGCTGATAGTGACCGCCCAGGCGCAGGTCGCCCGAGATCGGCATGAACCACCGCGGAATGCCCTCGGCGTTGGTGCAGGCGTCCCAGACATCGTCGATAGAGGCCTCGTAGGTCTGGCTGACGGTGACGATGCGGGCCTCGCCCGCGTCGAGTACGCGCTTGCCGACGTGCCGCCGTACGGCATTGATCTGGTGGGTGACGTCGATCATGAAGTTCTCCTCGGGTCTGCCTCGTCGTCGGAACCCCGGAGGCGGCGCTCGCGCCTGCCCCGGGCCAGCTCTGTCGCCAGCGCGTCCAGGTGCGGAGTCCAGAAGCGCCGGAAGTGATCGAGCCACACGTCGATGTCGCGCAGCGGTTCGGGATCGACCGCGTACAGACGCCGGGCGCCCTCGGGCCGCACCGTCGCGAAACCGTTGTCGCGCAGCACCTTGAGATGCTGCGACACGGCCGGCTGCGATATCCCGAACTCCTCCTGGATGACCGCGCACACCGCACCGGAGGTCATCTCGCCGTCTGAGAGCAGCTCGAGGATCCTGCGGCGCACCGGCTCCCCCAGCACATCGAACGCGTGCATCACACGAAGATGACAGACCTGGCTTATATAAGTCAACACATATAGACCGGCACTCGCCCGCGAGAGTGTCAGCGGTCCGCATCGGCAAGACCAACGAGCTGCGATCACCCACCGAATAGGCCTCCTCGCCAGGACGGTCCCGGTCCATACCTCAATGTGGGGTTCTTCAGCAGCGCTGAACTCACGGCAGACGTGCCGGTAAGAAACGTGTCACCAGCCCCAAACGAGCGCGAGGTTCGGTGAATACCGTCGGCGACCGGGCGATTGCGGAATCAGCAGGGCCTGGTGGCGGGCAAGCGGGGTAGCACCCGGTTGGCCCGATCCGGCAGATGGGCCGCCTCGCGCGGCGGCGCGGCCGTGGGTTTCGGTGAAGGTCGGGTCAGGCCGCGCACGCGGCGCGCACCGCTCCCCGCCACTTTCACTTTATATCAGCTTCGCGCGTCTCATGAGTTGCCGGAAAGTGCTCCATACTTGCCGCCGTTGCGAACCGACTCGACGAACGATGGAGCAACGGAATTGGGCTACGTGATGGGTTTCGAGCAAATCGACTCGACGAATGTCGCAGACGCCGGCGGAAAGGGGGCGCACCTGGGCGAGCTCTCGCGAATCGATGGCATCCGCGTTCCGGATGGCTTCTGCGTCACGACGGACGCCTTCCAGCGGGTCGTGGCCGAGGCGCCGTCGATCGACGCTCAGCTTGACCTGCTGTCGCGCGTGAAACCGGACGACCACGCGGCGATCCGCACCCTGAGTGCCGATATACGCCGCGTCGTCGAAGGTGTCGCGGTGCCCGACGATCTTGTGGCAGCGATCAGCGAAACGCTCGCCCGGCTCGGGGAGCACGCCTCCTACGCGGTGCGTTCTAGCGCGACGGCCGAGGACCTGCCGACCGCATCCTTCGCCGGCCAGCAGGACTCCTACCTGAACATCGTGGGCCTAGCGGCGATCCTTCGGCACGTCCGGCGGTGCTGGGCCTCGCTGTTCACCGAGCGGGCAGTGACCTACCGGCGCCGTAATGGCTTTGACCACCGGAAGGTACGGATGGCCGTGGTCGTACAGCAGATGGTGTTCCCGGACGCGGCCGGGATCCTATTCACCGCGGACCCCGTGACCTCGAACCGGAAGATCGCCACCGTGGAAGCCGGTTGGGGGCTCGGCGAGGCGCTTGTCTCCGGTCTGGTCGCCGGGGACGTCTACACGGTGCGCGACGACCAGGTCGTCACCACGGCGGTCGCCACCAAGCCGCGGTTCGTCCAGGCGTCGCCGGGAGGCGGTACCCAGGACGCACCAATCGAGCCGCAGCGGCAGACGCAGCCGGCTCTGACGGATGCACAGGTCGTGCGCCTGGTGCAGCTCGGCCGGCGAATCGAAGCGCACTTCGGCCGGCCCCAGGACATCGAATGGTGCCTGGTCGGCGACGACTTCCACATCGTCCAGAGCCGGCCGATCACCACCCTGTTCCCCATCCCCACGACCGATGACCAAGAGAACCACGTCTACGTCTCCGTCGGTCACGGGCAGATGATGACCGATGCGATGAAGCCGCTGGGACTCTCCTTGTGGCAACTGACGACCCCACGGCCGATGCACGAGGCGGGCGGACGGCTGTTCGTCGACGTAGCCCCCGCCCTGGCGACGCCCGCGGGTCGCGCGAGCCTCCTCGCGACCATGGGGAGGTCCGACCCGCTGATTCGGGACGCGCTACAGACCGTCCTCGACCGCGGCGGCTTCCTCCGCTCGCTTCCGGACGAAGGTTCTGGCGCCGCACCCGCCGGTGACTCACCCGCCCCGATCGAGACCGATCCGGCCGTCGTCACCCAGTTGATCCGACACAGTCAGGCGTCCGTCGCCACCCTGCAGCGCAAGATCCAGAATCTATCCGGGCCGGCGCTGCTCGACTTCATCCTGGCCGACATCGCAGAGCTGAAGCGCATCCTGTTCGATCCACAGAGCCACCAGGTGATCATGGCGGCGATGGAGGCGACCTGGTGGCTCAATGACCACCTGGAGGCGTGGCTGGGCGAGAAAAGCGCGGCCGACGCGCTCACGCAATCCGTCCCCCACAACGTCACATCGGAGATGGGGCTGGCGCTCCTCGACGTCGCGGACACAATCCGACCGCACGCGGACGTCGTGGCGTTCTTGCACCGTGTCGTGGACGAAGGCCGGGAGGGCGACGGCTTCTTGAACAACTGGCCGGACTGTCCGGCGGACGGGAAGCACGTGACGCCATCCGGGGCTACCTCGACGAGTACGGCATGCGCTGCGCGGGCGAGATCGACATCACCAGAACGCGCTGGAGCGAGCATCCCGCCA